>NZ_SMMH01000017.1 GCF_004634215.1 Deinococcus fonticola
TCAGTTCCGCACCTGGTACAACACCGTCCGCCCGCATTCGGTCTTGGGGTACAGCTACCCCTGGGTTAAGCTTCTGGAAGTGGCTGAGTCTCTCAAAGCCGCTTGAAGGATTTTCTGGAGCACTACCTACAGCCACCATTGGGAAAACCAGCGTCAAGCTTGGTGGTGCGGTCAACTTGCCGAACGGGACGTATACCGTCCAAGGGACAGCCATCGGTGTGGGCGCAAAAGTGTATGTCGCTAAGCCTCTAACTATTGCGGTCAAGGGCAACACCAACATCAAGGTCAGCTATGAGAAACTTCCGCCCGGCGCACCTGATCCCCTCTTCGGTGCCGGGGGGCAGCGCAAGACCGCCATTACAGGGCTGCCCGTGTTTGATCACTGGTATGTCATGTCGTCCGGGTCTGACCTGCCTGTCATCACGTCGGCGGGCACATCCGGTAACAACCGCCAGCAGCTCGTTGGCCTGACGGGGACGGCCCTCGGCCCTGCTACACCTGTTCAACTGCGGGACGGCCTAGTGTGGCGCAATCCCACACCGCTCATCAAAGACGGCAACGGCTACCTCGCGGGCGTCAGTGACGTTTTTGGTACTGTGGTGCGCTACGACCGCACCGGCAAACAGGACAGCAGCTGGAAAACGACGCCCAGCCTCGGGCCGTACGTCAGAGGCTTGCTGCGCCTTCCTGATGGCGGTCTGCTGGCCTACGGCGGCCAGACCTCACCCGAGGTCTGGAAGCTCTCCGCGAATGGGGCGGCGGACGCGAAGTTTGGTGAGGGCGGACGCCTGTCACTGGCAGCGGTTGATCCCACTTTGGATAACAACGGATATGTAAAAACGGCCCGCATCATGTCTGATGGGCGAGTACGTCTGGCAGTAATTGAGGGCAGCCTGCTGTCGCTGATTGATCTCAGCATCGACGGACAGCCCAAGCTGGTTGCCCCTGCACTCCGCTTACCCTTCGCCGCCACCTCCCTTGACCCTGCGGCCAACATCGTGATTCAGGCCAACGGCAGTGTGTACGTGCTAACGGCGGATTCAAATAAATACCAGACCCAACTGGTGCGGGTCACACCGTCTGGGGGACGCGACCCCGCCTTCAAAGCTCCGCCCGCATCCAATGCGCTGTCGATGGCGGGCGTCACAGTACAACCCGACGGCAAAGTGGTGATCGCCTACCGCACGCCTGACAGTGACTCACGCATCATCCGTTACCTGCGGACTGGCGAGGTCGACCAGGCTTTTGGCAACAAAGGCATCGTCCAAGTCAAGGATCTCGTCTACGGCGTGGAGATGGCTGCCGACGGCAAGTTGTATTTGGTCGGTGCAGGGGTGGCGGAGGCACTGGTGCCGTCCTCCGCTTTTCTGCGCATCACGCGTCTGCTTGCCGAGTAACCTACACATAGCAACCACCGGAGGAAATCATGTTAGGAAAACGTTGGATCAGTATTGCGGCCCTCGCTCTCGCCCTCACATCGTGTGCCCAGCCAGCCGTGCCAAAAGTGACAGATGATGACGCACCTGTGATCACCAAAGTGTGGATTACGGATAACAACGCAACTATGGCTGACACGCTGATGGTGGCCGACGTGTCCGATGATGTGGGTCTGGCAAAAGTGGAGTTTTACATCGGCGCCAACAAGGTCGGTGAGGTTGATGCCAAGAGTGCAACCGGCGGCAGCTACTCCGTGAAGGTAGGCGAGAAGGGGTACGCCTGCCTGTTGACGAAGGTGATCGCCACCGACACGGCAGGTAACCGCACGGAGGCAAACGGCTCCACCAGGTGCATCTGAAGCCCGTCAGAAACGAGGAAGGCTCTCCACTTCGCTGGGGGGCCTGTGTTCTTTTTCTCCTGCCCCCAAATTTATTGTTTCTTCATACACGTTACTGCTGGTTACTGCTGGTTCCTACTGGTTTCGGTAGCGTCTGACAGGGAGAAAAACGACTGGAACGGCGCTTCAAGACCCTCTAGCGTCATGCCATGACACACAACACGAACGGCTTTCGCCATGGCAATTACGAGGAGCTTCCTGACGGTCGGGTGAGGTGGCGGGTCAGGGTGGTCTACCTGGACGGCACCACTGGGCGAAAACACGGAACTGAAAAAAACCGCAGGGCTGCGGAGAAGGCAGTGGCGGCAGCAGTCGCCCAAGCGGGTTCCAACGTTGATCCCCAAACAGCCCCGACCATTGCTGAACTGGTACAGGAATACATGGACGTCAAGGCAGGCACATGGAAGAAGCGCACCAACTTCAACAACCGCGACATCTTTACCCGTCACATCCAGCAGAAAATCGGACACATCCGGGCGACCCAGTTTCGTCCGAAGGACTTGGCTCGGTATTACCAGGATCTTGGCCGCAGTGGCCTGGGCTTCAGCGGACAGAATCAGATCGCCTCACTCCTGTCGGGTGCTTACAAGCTGGCCGTAGCCGAAACCAGATTAAGTGCTCACCAGAACCCGACACAACACATCCGTCCCAAACGAAAAGGACAGGCCACGATGCGGTCATCCTTTACGCCACAGGAGGCCGCCAAGTTCTACAACGAGGCCATCAAAGACCAATGGGCGTGGCCTCTCGCATTCATGCTGTTTACGGGTATGCGTATCGGGGAAGTGGTGGGGTTGAAGTGGTCGGAAGTAGATTTCCTGCCGGATGGCCGCACCCGCGTGAGGGTGGCAAATACCCGTGCCGAACATCGGGGCGAGATCTTTGAGAATTCTCCCAAGTCCGCCGACAGCGAACGGGTGCTGATGGTTGCTCCCGAAGCCACCAAGATTCTCCGGTGGCGACAGGAACGCGGGCGCATCGAAGGCCAGATCGCTGGTGAACCTGTGTCCAGCTATGTGTTCTCTTCACTGCGTCGCTCAAGCAGGTACGGTCAAAAGATTCAGCCCCTGCGGCAGGACACCCTGCGCGGTGTGATGACGCGGATCTGCAAGCAGGCGAACATTCCTGTTCATCCACCACATGTCCTGCGGCACACGTGGACGTCCCTGCTGTACAGGCAGGGTGAGAACATCGCCACCATCTCCAAGGGCTTGGGACATGCCAAGATCACAACGACCACCAGCTTCTACCTCAAAGCGTTCAACGAGGATGTGGAGAACGCCCACCTCAAGCTGGACGGTCTCGCCGCCCCCACTGACCCTGACGACATTGGCTGAGTGAGGGGGCGAGCCTCATCACTCCTCAAGCACAATCAGGGGGATCAGGCGCTCCACTAGCTCTTCGTGCATCTTTTCCAGT
This sequence comes from Deinococcus fonticola, assembly GCF_004634215.1. Taxonomy (NCBI): domain Bacteria; kingdom Thermotogati; phylum Deinococcota; class Deinococci; order Deinococcales; family Deinococcaceae; genus Deinococcus; species Deinococcus fonticola. The sequence continues at coordinate 3,254 of NZ_SMMH01000017.1, forward strand.
TGCACGGCGGTGATGGTGTCACCCTCTGTCAAAGCAGCCATGCCGGAAGCAACAAGCGCCTCGTGGCTGAGGCGGTCTCGCTGGACGCTGCCCATCGCTGCTGTCAAATCCGGACAAGGTTCAGAGCCAGACGTCTCGGTTCATTTGCTGCTCATCAGTCAATGAACCGACGAGTATCCCTTTGCCTCAATCCCGGCTGATGACATGCACGTCCACGCCCCGCGTCTGGCGCAGAACGTACTTGATGATGTCCCCGCGCCAGAGTTCCGCCCAGCGGCTGCGACTGGTCTCGCCCATCACGATCTGGGTGGCGTGAACCCTACGGGCGTGACTGACCAGCGCCGCACCGATGCCCTCACCCTTCTCCAGCACCGCGAATTGCCCGCCTAATGCCGCCGTGATCTCACGATAAGTGTCGAGCAGGCGCGATTGCTCCTGTGTCAGACGGTCTGAACGCACCGTGACCACATGCAGTTCCCCACGCAGCCGCTCGGCGAGTTGCCCACCCCGGCGAATCAGTCTGGCTGCCGTATCCTCGGCAGCAATCGCCACCACCACCACTTCATGCGCGGCGGGTTGACCATCCGGCACGTCCATTTCGACGACCTGCGCCACGTGCCGCAGCGCGATTTCACGCAGGGCGGTCAGGTTCGGCACCGTGAAGAAGTTGCCGAGCGACTGCTCGATCTTGTCCGCGCTGTAGATTTTCCCGGCCCTGAGGCGGGCGCGAAGGTCTTCGGGCGGTAGGTCAATCAGCACCAGTTCGTCCGCGTCGTGCAACACATGATCCGGCACACGCTCACGCACGCGCACACCCGTCAGGCGGGCCACCGTGTCGTTCAGCGATTCGAGGTGCTGCACGTTCATGGTGGACAGGACATGGATTCCGGCGTCCCGCAGCACTTCCACATCCTGCCAGCGTTTCACGTTGGGGCTGCCGGGCGCGTTGGTGTGGGCCAGTTCGTCGATCAGGACGATGAAAGGACGGCGCTGAATCAGGCCGTCTACGTCCAGTTCCGATAGGGTGACGTTGCCGTGCTGAATTTCGCGTCTGGGGAACATGGGCAGGCCGTCCGCCGCCTGCATCGTCTCCTGCCGCCCGTGCGTTTCCAGCACGCCGATCAAGGCGTTCTCGCCCACTTCCAGATGCTCGCGCAGGCTGCCCAGAGCGCGGTAGGTCTTGCCCACGCCCGCCGCCATGCCGATGAAAATGCGGTGCGTTCCCCGCTGCGGCGCGGCGCTCTCGCGGTTCAGGGTCAGGCGGATGGGATCAGGCATGGGCTATTTCATTCCGTCCAGCGCGAGGTTCACGGCCAGCACGTTCACCCGCTGTTCGCCCAGCACGCCGAACTGACGGCCCGTGAGGTGGGTGCGGATGACCTTCTCCACCTCGGCAGGCTGCCTTCCCCGCGCCTGCGCGATGCGGTTCACCTGCAAGAGCGCCGTCGCCAGCGAAACATCCGGGTCGAGGCCACTGGCGGAGGCGGTCACGGCGTCCACCGGAACAGGCGCGGAGTCGCTCAGGCCGTTCTCCTGGCGGAAAGCCGCGATGCGTTCCTGCACGGTGTCACGCAGTTTGGCATTGGTCGCGCCCCAGTTGCTCGCCCCGCTGTTCTCGGCGTTGTAAGGCTCCGGGCCGCTGCCGTCGGTCTTATTCGTCATGCTAGGGCGGCCATGCAGGTATTGCGGCGCGGTGAAGTTCTGCCCCAGCACGGCGGAACCGACGACTTTGCCATTCTGCGAGATCAGGCTTCCGCCCGCCTGATTCGGGAAGAGCACGCCCGCGACGCCGGTGGTCAGCAGCGGGTACGCCAGTCCGCACACCAGCGTGAACAGCACGGCGGCGAGCAGCGACGAGAGCAGCAGGCGAGGGAGGGGAGCGGGACGTGGTGCGACAGGCGCGGCGCTTTCATTGAAGAAGGGATCAGGGATGGTCATTTCAGTACAACTCCTTGCAGCATTTGCAGGTGATCAGCGATCGGCCCCAGCGTCAGGGCGGGCAGGAAGGTCAGCGCCCCGACGATCAGGATGATGCCGACGGTCAGGCCGCCGAACAGCGGCGTGTCGGTGGGCAGCGTGCCGCTGGACGTGGGAACGCGGCGTTTGCTGGCGAGCAGCCCCGCCACCGCCAGCATGGGCAGCAGGGTCAGGTAACGCCCGAACAGCATGGCGAGGCCGATGGTGATGTTGTAGAAGGGCGTGTTCGCCCCCAGCCCCGCGAAGGCCGAGCCGTTGTTGGCGGTGCCGGAGGTGTAGGCGTAGAGGATTTCAGAGAAACCGTGTGGGCCGGGATTGTTGAGCGACTTCAGGGCATCGGGCAGCACGCAGGCCAGGGCGGTGAACCCGAGGATGCTCAGGGGGTGCGCCAGGACGGCCAGCATCACCAGTTTCACTTCCCGTGCCTCGATCTTCTTGCCCAGGAATTCCGGTGTGCGCCCCACCATCAGACCCGCAATGAAGACGCTCAGGATCAGGTACTGCACGAAGTTGATGAAGCCCACGCCCTTGCCGCCGAACACGTTGTTCAGCATCATTTGAATCATCGGGACGAAGCCGCCCATGCCGGTATAGGAGTCGTGCATGGAGTTCACACTGCCCGTCGTGGCGGCGGTGGTGGTGGTGGCAAAGAGGGCGGTCTGCGCGATGCCGAAGCGCACTTCCTTGCCCTCCATGTTGCCGCCTGCCTGCGTGGCCGTGACCGTCTGTTCCGCGCCGAGCTTGCTCAGAATTGGGTTTCCGGCCTGCTCGAAGCTGTAAGTCATGCCGAGGAACCCCACGAACATCACCAGCATGCCGCCGAAGATGACCCAGCCCTGCTTGACGTTGCCCAGCAGCCGCCCAAACGCGTAGGTCAGCGCCGAGGGCAGCAGCAGCATGGACAGGATGTGCAGCGCGTTGGTCAGGGGCGTCGGGTTCTCGAAGGGATGCGCGGCGTTCATGGAGAAGAACCCGCCGCCGTTGGTGCCGATGTGCTTGATGCTCTCCAGGCTGGCGACGGGGCCGAGGGCTATCTTCTGGGTCGCGCCTTCCAGCGTGGTTGCGGTGGCGTAGGCGTTCAGCGTCTGCGGCACCCCCTGCCACACGAACACCAGCGCCAGCACGAAGCAGAGCGGCAAAAACACGCGGTAGATGATGCGGGTGATGTCCACCCAGAAGTTGCCCAGATTCCCGCCGCTCTTGCCTGCCAGCCCGCGCATGAAGGCCACCGCCGCCGCGAATCCGGTGGCCGCCGAGGTGAACATGAACGTCGTGATGACCGCCATCTGCGAGAAGTACGACAGGCTCTGTTCGCCGCTGTACGCCTGCCAGTTGGTGTTGGTCATGAAGCTGACCGCCGTGTTCCAGGCGAGGTCAGGAGCCTGCGCCTTCAGGCCCGCCGGATTCCACGGCAGCAGCCCCTGAAGGCGAATGAGCAGGTACGAGAGCAGCAACATGACGAGGTTCGACACCACCAGCACCAGCCCGTAGCGTTTCCAGTCCATGCCCTCGGCGGGGTTGACGCCCAGCAGGCGGTAAGTCAGGCGCTCAGGGGCGGTGTGTTTCTCCCCCGCGAAGACGCCGTACAGCCAGTTCCCCACCGGAACCACCAGCGCGGCCATGATGACCAGCAGCAGAAGCATTTGCAAAACGGCAGCCGACATTTAGAAATCCTCCGGGCGAATGAGGGAATACAGCAGGTAGCCGAACAGGGCTAGCGAAATTAAGGCGAGGGCGAGGATCATAGTTTGTCCATCCCCTTGAGGTAAAGGGCAAGCAGGGCGAAGAAAAGCAGGGAGAGCAGGATCAGGAGAATGTCCATAAGTACCTCAGCCCATGAAGGGCGTAATCAGCAGGTCAATGACCTTGATGGCGATAAACGGCACGATGATTCCGCCCAGCCCGTACACCAGCAGGTTGCGCGACAGCATCTGTGCGCCGCTCATGGGTCGGTACGGCACGCCGCGCAGGGCGAGGGGAATCAGGGCGGGAATGACCAGGGCGTTGAAAATGACGGCGCTCAGCACGGCGCTGGTGGGGCTGTGCAGCCGCATGACGTTCAGCACGCCCAGTTGCGGGTAGGCGGTCACGAACAGCGCGGGCAGGATGGCGAAATACTTGGCGACATCGTTGGCGATGGAAAAAGTGGTCAGCGCCCCACGGGTAATCAGTAGCCCCTTGCCGATCTCCACGACTTCCAGCAGTTTGGTGGGGTCACTATCGAGGTCAACCATGTTCCCGGCTTCCTTGGCGGCCTGCGTGCCGGAGTTCATGGCGAGACCCACGTCCGCCTGCGCCAGCGCCGGGGCGTCGTTGGTGCCGTCACCCATCATGGCGACGAGTTTCCCGGCCTGCTGCTCCACTTTAATCATCTGCATCTTGTCTTCGGGCGTGGCCTCGGCCAGAAAGCCGTCCACGCCCGCCTCTTTAGCAATTGCCTCTGCGGTCAGCGGGTTGTCGCCGGTAATCATCACGGTTTTCAGGCCCATGCGGTGCAGTTCGGCAAAACGCTCACGAATGCCGGGTTTGATGATGTCGGACAGCGCCACGACGCCCAGCAGGCGGTCATTTTCGATGACGGTCAGAGGTGTTGCGCCTCCGCGTGAGACTTCATCAGTGATGAGGGCCAGTTCGGGCGGGATGCGCCCCCCGCGTTCCTGCGCCAGTGCGGAGATGCGGCTGCCTGCCCCCTTGCGGATGGACGTACCGGGAAAATTCACGCCACTCATGCGGGTCTGCGCGGTGAACTCGATGAACTCCGCGCCTTGTGGTTCGGGCGCATCCACCCCGAGTTGACGGGCCAGCGCCACGATGCTTTTGCCTTCGGGCGTGGGGTCGGCCAGGCTGGAGAGCAGCGCGGCTTTCGCCAGTTCCTGTTCAGTGACTCCGGGCAGCGGGTGAAACTTGGTCGCCATGCGGTTGCCGATGGTGATGGTGCCCGTCTTGTCAAGCAGCAGTACGTCCACGTCCCCGGCGACTTCCACCGCCTTGCCGCTCTTCGCGATCACGTTGGCTTGCAGCGCCCTGTCCATCCCCGCGATGCCGATGGCGGGCAGGAGGCCACCGATGGTGGTGGGAATCAGGCACACCAGCAGCGCAATCAGCGTGACCGCGCTGGCGGGGGCACCCGCGTACACCGTAAACGGGTACAGCGTGACCACCGCCAGCAGGAAGATCAGCGTCAGGCCCGACAGCAGGATGCTGAGCGCGATCTCGTTGGGCGTCTTCTGGCGGCTGGCTCCCTCGACGAGGGCGATCATCCGATCCAGAAAAGACTCGCCCGCGCCGGACGTGATTTTGATGACGATGCGGTCAGACAGCACCTTCGTTCCGCCCGTGACGCCGCTATGGTCGGTTCCGGCCTCGCGGATGACGGGCGCACTCTCGCCGGTGATGGCGCTCTCGTCCACGCTGGCGAGTCCCTCCACGATCTCGCCGTCGGCAGGAATCATTTCGCCTGCTTCCACCACCACGAGGTCATCGCGCTTGAGTTGTGTTCCAGTCACGACTTCCTCGCGTCCGTTGACGAGTTTTCTGGCTTTCACGTCCTCGCGGGCCGAACGCAACGAAGCGGCCTGCGCCTTACCTCGCGCTTCCGCCAGCCCTTCCGCGAAATTGGCGAACAGGACGGTCAACAGCAGCAGCAGGGTCACGGCCAGTTCGTACCCCCACGCCTTGCCCGTGACCATGTTGGCGACGGTCAGGTACGCGGTCAGGATGGTGCCGACATACACCACGAACATCACCGGATTGCGGGCCTGATCGCGGGGCGAGAGCTTGGCGAAACTGGCCTTCGCGGCATTCCTGACGAGTTCCGGCGCGAAGATGCTCTGCTTGGGTTGTTTGGCGGTGGCGGTCATGGCGTCCACCGGAAGGAAAAGTGCTTCATACGCCTGGATGCTCGGCCAGCAGCGTGGGAAGCTGTACCTGTCTTCTGGCTACGGGCGTTAGCCAATTGGCTAATCCCGCTTTGTCTTATGGAAGCCTACGCTGTGGGGCATGAGCATGCGGTTTCCCTCCAGCGGCAGGCAGTTCATGCGTGAACTGTTCCCGCCCCCCAAACTCCCCCTGCTGGACGCGACGGTATGGGCTGTGGCCCTCACGCTGCTGGTGGTGGTGGTGCTGGCAGACATCTTCACCCCGGCTTCGTTTGCGGTAGGAACGGTGCTGAGCGCTTCAGTCGCGCTGGCCGCGCTCGGAGAATCGAAGAAGACCGTGTGGCAGCTCACGGCGCTGGCGGTGCTGGCGAACCTGATCGCAGGCTTCTGGAACGGCTGGCGCGACGGTGTCGAAACCTTCCATCTGCTCAACCGGGCCGTGAGCATCCTGTCGGTGGTGCTGGTGTGTGTCCTGACCATCCGCGCCCGCGAAGCGTCCGAACGGGCGGCAGCTTTGAGCCAGGAGGAACGCGAACTGACCCGCGAACGCGCCCGCAGGCAACTCGCCGAGGAGATGGGCGGCCCGCTGGGACAGAAGGAATTTGTGGAACGGGCCGCAACCACTCTGCAAAAGCTGACCGGAGCCTCCAGCGTGGAGATTGGCGCGGTGGACAGGGCGATTCTGGGTCACCCTTACGCGTTGGCGCTCGCGCCCGACCTGACGCTACACGACCACCCCAGCCGCCTGAATCAGCGCATCCCGCTGGAATTCCTGGCCCATCCGGTCGGCGCGGGAGATGTGTGGGCCTCCGGGGGCGGAAACGTGTACCTGGCCCGTCTTCGCCGCCCCACCGAGGGCGACCTGCTGCTGATTCTGTCTAACCCGCAGACGCCGCCCAGCGTAACGGGCATGGCGATTCGCACGCTGCAACCGCTGCTGGAACGCACCGCTCTGCTCGATGACCTGCGCGAGAACCGCGAGCAACTGGCCGAACGTGGGGAGGTGCTACGCGACCTCGTCTATGCTTTCTCGCATGACCTCAGAACGCCGCTGCTGGCGAACGGCATGAACATGCGCTCGGCACTGGATGGCGCTTACGGCGAGTTGCCGCAGGAATACCGCACCAACCTGCAAAACGGCTTGGAAGCCAACGAGACATTGCTGGCGCTGGCTGACCAGCTCCTGCTGGTCGCCAAGTACGAGAGCGGGGAGAACGCCCAGGAAGAAACCCAGAGCGTGAACCTGCGTGACCTGGTGGTGAGCGTGGTGAGCGACCTGAAACCTCGCGCCCAGGCGAAGAATGTCACCTTCGATACGGCCCTGAGCGGCGTCACGGTGCAGGGCCGCAAGCACGACCTGCGCCGCGCCGTACAGAACCTGCTGGACAATGCCGTGAAGTTCAGCCCGCCGGGTGGCACGGTGCGCGTTTCTCTCAGCGATGATGACGATGAGGCGGTGGTGACTGTACGAGATCAGGGGCGGGGCATTCCTGCCGATCAGCAAGCCCGCCTGTTCCAGCGGTTCCGGGGCAGTGGGGCGGGCAGCGGCAGCGGGCTGGGCCTGTACCTCACGCGCCGCATTGCCGAGGCGCACGGCGGCAGCGTGCGTTACCAGCGCCGCGCCGACGCCCGCAGTGAGTTCACCCTGAGCCTGCCTCTCGGTGCGCTATGACCGACCAGACGCGCATCTTGCTGGTCGAGGATCACGTCTTCACCCGTGACGGCCTGCGAACCACGCTGAACCTGCAACCCGACCTGCATGTGACCCTGGAAGCCCGTAGCGGTGAGGAAGCCCTGGAACTGCTCGCGCACCACACGGTGGATGTGGCAGTGGTGGACATAGGCCTGCCGGGCATAGACGGCATCGAGACCGCCGCGCAGATCAAACGGCAGTGGCCCGAGACCCGCATCGTCATGCTCACTGCACACAACCTGCGCGAAGAGGTGTTCGCCTCGCTCGCTTCCGGGGCGGACGCCTACTGCTTGAAAAGCGACAAGCCAGCTTTGCTGCTGCTGGGCATTCGCTCGGCGGCAGCGGGCAGCGCTTACCTTGACCCACAGGTGGCCCATCACGTACTGGGCGGTGTGCGTGCGCCGGAAGCTGGTTCGCCCCTGACGCCGCGTGAACTGGACGTGCTGCGCCTGATCGCTGACGGGCAGGGCAACAAGGAGATTGCCGCTGCCCTGGACGTGAGTGTCGGCACGGTGAAACTGCACGTGCAGGAAATTCTGGTCAAACTGCAAGCCTCAGACCGCACGCAGGCGGCCGTGAAGGCACTTAGGCAGGGGCTGCTGTAAGGATTGAGGATACAAGGTGACCAGGAGGTAGGGGGTATCCGTCAGCTGCATGCAAGGTGCATCGTTGGTGGGATGGAGTATGGTTGGAAGTCAATTTCACGTTCAGCATCATCAGCGACCGTGTCGTGTTCTGCATGAATGGCAGATCAAACCTGAAACTCCAAGGTTCACTTCAAGGGAGGCTGGTAGCAGGTGCTCGTAGGAATCTTTGCTGACGTCAAGGCAAAGCAGGCAGACCTCAATTACTTGTTGACCTCGTGGGGATGGTGAGGGTGCGGTACGACGTTGGCATGCAGGTCGGGATGGAAAGGCTGACAAGTGGGAAGAAAGGGAAGACCGGAAAATGCGTGTGCGAGAACGTTCGTCCCTGCAATGTCCTTCCGGCTTCCCACTTGGTGGAATGAGGGAATCACTGCCCCAGACATCATTCTCCGGACTTCTTCCCAATCTTCCCAGTATTTTTGACCTCAAAGATGAATTTGCTTCACACATCAACCGGAGGTCGCTGGAACAGCTTGCGGCAAAAAATGTCGGTTTTCTACCGCCTTGGAACCAGTAGTCCGCATTTAGGGAGGTTACTTCCACTACTGGGCGAAAAGTGGGCGAAAACTCAAAAATAGCGGCTCGGGTACTCTGATGGCAAATGAAAATCCCCGCACTGGGCGGGGTTTGTTCTGGTGGGTCGTGTAGGAATCGAACCTACAACCCGCTGATTAAGAGTCAGCTGCTCTGCCAATTGAGCTAACGACCCGAGAAGCGAAAGGGAGTATAGGCGGGCAGAGCGGGTTCGTCAAGTCCGTGGGCGGGTGCGGGCGGCGCTCACGAGGGGCAGCAGGGCCAGGACAGCGCACAGGTGCGCCAGGGCAGGGAAGCCGGCGCGGGCGATGATCAGGCCGCCCAGGAGGGTGCCCAGGCCGCTGGCAACGTACCCCAGGCTATCGCTGATGCCCTGCGCGGCGGGCGTGCGAGACAGGGCCTTGCTGCCACTCACGAACACCAGGTTCCAGCCCAGGCCCAGCAGGAACATGCTGACGCCCAGCCAGGTGTGGCTTTCGATGGGGGCGGTAAGCGCGGCAGCCGCCAGCAGGAAGGCGCCGGCCACGTAACCAGGTTTCAGGCCGAGGCGGTCGACCAGTGGCCCGGTGAACCACCCGAAGCCGAACATGCCGAGGATGTGGCCGCTGATGATGGCGGCCACGCCGGCATGATCCATGCCCATGTGGTGTGCCCGCAGGGGCGTGAGGCTCATCAGGGTGACCATGATGCCCTGCCCGGTGGCGAGGGCCAGGGCAGTGGAGCGCACGCCGGGAGTGCGGAAGGCGTCGCGGACGCTCAGGTTGAGTTTCTTGCCGGGTTGCAGCGTCGTCAGGGGTTGCCAGGTGGTGATCAGCACGGCCGCCAGGCCCAGCAGCGCCCCTCCGATCAGCCAGCCGGCCACTTCCGGCGTGGTGCCGAGAACCGTGCCGAGCTGCTCTATGGGCCGCGAGAACCCGGTCATGACGAAGGAGCCGGCCACACTCATGAGCATCAGGGCACCCAGGGCCGCGCCACGCTTATTGTCCGGGACGCTTTCGGCGGCGGCGTAACGTGCCTGCTGGTAGCCGCCCTGCGCCGCGCCCATGGTGGCGGCCCCCAGGAGAAAAAGGGGCGTCAGGTGCAGTTTCGCGCCGAGAAAACCGAGCGCGGCGCCCAGTGTGCCGAGCATGAAAGCCAGCGTGAGGCCCAGCCGCCGCCCGCGCCGCAGCATCAGCGCCCCGAAGAAACTGGCCGAGAAGGCCGCCGAGGTCTGGATCACGGTGCTGGGAAGCCCGGCCAGCGCCTCACTGCCCAGGCTCCCCATGATGATGCTGGCCAGCACCGTGCTGACGGTCGTTGCGCCGGTCGCCATGGCCTGCGCGGCGTACAGCGGGAAGAGGCGCCCGAGCGGCAGCGCGGTGGAAGCGGGGGCGGGCTGGTCAGTCACCGCACCAGTATGCCGCGCCTGGAACAGCTCTCCGAGTTCCGTTCCGCGGAGTACACCACTCTGCGCCACTCCGTCCTTCGTCCTGCTCATCCAAATTCACTCGCGCCGCTCGGACAAAAAGCACTTCGTTCTTTTGGCAAATGCTTTAACGCAGCAGGCGTTCAGTCAGGCCGGGCAGCAGGCGGTAGATGTTCACGCCGCACGCCTCATCAACCTGCTGCTTGAGGTTCAGGGCGGCCCGCCATTTGGCCGGCGTATGCGCGTTCACGCTGTAGCGCAGGGCCACGTCCACCAGGCGTTCCTGAACAGTGCAAAAACCGTCCGGCAGGGCCAGCGCGTCGCACAGTTGCAGCAGGCGGTCTTCCTCGGTCTGCTGGGCACTGTCCAGGGCCTGACGCAGGCGTTCCCACTCGGCGGGCGTACCGTCCCACTCGCCTTGCAGGGTGGAGAGGTCGGGAATCACGAACGAGTGAGTCAGGGCCACGCGGGCCGCCTCCGGATAGCCCAGTTGCTGCAAATAGTCGTACCCGTCGAGAATGTGGCGGTCTTTATTCGGCCCGCTTCTACGTCCGATGTCATGCAGGAGTCCCAGCGTATGCGCCCGCACCGGATCGAGGTGGGGATGGTGCTCGGCAATCAAGCGGGCGGCCAGCGCCACGTTCCGCGAATGCGCCACCCACGGGCCAGGATTCATTCGCTCGGCTTCCAGGAGCAGCTTTTCGGCTGTCGCGGGGTCCGGCAGGCCTCCCGAAGTTCGCTGGGGCGTCAGGTTGAGCAGGCAGGTCAGGTCGTCCAGCGACAGCACATGGCTGCTGGGCGCATTCGGCCGGGGGTCGGTTTTGCGGCGCTGATACGTGTGCGCGGGCTGCTGGATCAGGCGTTTGATCTCCGGCAGCGTGGCGCTCCACACGCCGCGCAGCGGTTCGACCGACTGGTCACGCCACGTCAGGGTCGTCCAGTGCACATGAAACAGAATCACCGCGTCCGGGTACAGGCGCTCGTAACGGCGAATGTCCTTGTCGTTCAGCGTCACCGCCCGGCCCGGATTCTTGCCGTAGCGGGCCGCCGTGAAAAACGGGGTGTTCTGCGTTTTCAGGTCGGCCGGCACCTCCTGGCCGCCGGGCAGGGTCAGCAGCAGATCGATGGCCGTCTTATCGCTGGCTTTCGCCGGATTCAGGCGCACCGGCAGGTGGTGCTGCGCGGCCAGTTTCAGAAATTCCTGCTCCTGGCGTTCGCCGTGCTCGTACCAGTACGGGCGGTCTTCGGTGTCGTGAATGCCACCCATAGATCAGAGAGTACACCGGGTCAGGCGGCCTTGAATAAGGGAAGACGATTCATCTTCTGGTGTTTAGAACGGGTAGAAAAGAGGAGACACAATTGAACGGCGCGCTGTGAAATGGGGCGCCGTTGCCGAACATATTCACTCCGGATTACTTGACTGTTTTCAGGAAACTTTGCAGGTTCCGGAGTTCGGTGTCCGTCGGTTGACGTCCCAGGTGGGGCCGGAACCCTCTGGTGTACCTCGGCATGGTCAGGGCCAGGGGGCGGCCGTCCAGCCCTTTGCCTTGAAGGACAGCGCGTTTAAAAGAGGCCAGTGAACCCTGCCCGGCCCTGCGAATGTTGGGGGCCAGGCCACCCTGCACGTTCAGGCCGTGACAGCCGACGCAATTGGCGAAATAGATGGCTCGGCCGGCCTGTGCGGTGGGTGACAGGGCCGGCTGGGCCGGGGACTTCGCGGGAAGGGCCGCGGCCAGGCCAGACCACAGCAGAACGAGTAGAGCACGCCTGAGCATATCTGGATGCTAGCGAAGTTGGCCCGCTGTACGCGGTGAAAAAAGCCGAAATAGGGGTACCCCCAGTGGCTGCCTGCCAGCTTACCCGAACAACCCCAGCCACCCCCCGCCGTACCCGCTCAGGCGCGTGAATTCCTTGACTGTGCTGGCGCGGCCCTTTCTCTCCAGTTCGGTGGCGATCACCAGGAACACCTGCGCGGTGATCAGGGCGTCGGCCAGGGCGTCGTGCTCGCCGTACACGCTGACGCCAAAACGCCGGGCCAGGGCCGTCAGGGTGTAGGCGTCCCGTCTGGCGGTCTGGGTGGTCTGCCCCCCCTTGAGATGGCCGTCCAGCGCCAGCGCCAGCATCAGCGTGTCCACCGTCGGCGGCGGTTTCATGCCCCAGCGTTTCAGGAAGCCGCGCTCCAGTTCGGCGTAGTGCGCGATCATGACCCGACCATTCAGGTGCGCCGCCAACGACCCGCGCACCTCAAGCACGTCCGGGGCGTCCTGCAGGCGCTCGGCACTGAGCCCGTGAATCGCCACCGAAGCGCCCTGAAACGGCCGGGTCGGGCGCACCCACGATGCCCATGCACCCCCCAGCACTGCCCGCTCGCCGCGCAGCGGCACCAGCCCCACCTGAATCACCTCGTCACGCGCCGGGTTCATGCCGGTAGACTCGAAGTCGAGCGCGACGAACTCGGCGCTGCGCCAGGTCACAGCGGCTCCTCGCCCTCGGCCCTCTGCCTCACAGTCCCCCCACCTGCGGGGCCAGCACCGCCTGCACCCGCCCGATCAGCTTGTAGATTTCGCGCAGGTGAACTTCCTGCGGGCCGCTCAGGTTGTCGAGGGGCAGACGGGTCGAGAGTGCCTGCCCGCTGGACAGTTGCGCCATCTGCAGCTCCATGCGCAGGTCGAGCAGGTAACGGTACGCGCCCAGCAGGTCGGCCCGCGTGTCCGGGTGCAGCAGGCTCTCGCCAGGAGCCTGGAGGCGCACGAAGGTGCTGGCACTCTGCTCGCCCACGCGCAGGGCGTGCAGCCGCGCCAGGTCGATAATGAAAGCCAGCCCCTGGGTCTTGAGGTCAAGGGCGTGATCCGCGTCTGTACGGAGGCGTTGCCGGAAGCCCAGCGGTGGGCGGTGACTCACGGCCAGCCTCGTCAGGTGGGCCATGAAGGATGGGTTCTGCCCGGCGCTTAGGCGGGCGTCCCTGCCGGCCCGGACATCCAACTCACCTGCCACCACGCGCGGGTCGAAGAAGATGGTCACGTTCAGCAGCGCCTGCGGGTCGGGGATACTTTGCCACTCCTGCATCTGCGCCACGTACCCTTCCAGCGTGAAGGTGTGGCGCGAGGCCATCACCCCGCCCTGGCAGGCGTCCAGGCCCGCCTGCACCAGAATCTCCTCGACCCTGAGCGCGAACGTCTGAAAATACGGGCGGTGCACCTCGTCGGCAATGACCAGGTGGTGATCCTGGTCGGGGTTCAGGCCCGCCTCGCGCCGGGCGATGCTGCCCAGCAGCACCCAGGCATACGGCCCCGGCGCTGGCCCCAGTTCCGCCTCCACCAGTTGCAGTGTGCGGCGGTACAGGGCGTCGTAGGCGTAACTCGCCAGGCGCGAGAGGTGCTCGGCCCGCTGCCCGGCGCGGTACAGGTTGGCGGTGTACTCGGGAAGTTTGCGGGCATACGCCATCAGTTCGTCCACGCCCTCGGCGTCCAGCAAGTCTTGAACGACATACCCCACCCCCTGCGTCTGCAGGCGCAGCAGGTCGGCGGTGCCCAGGATGCCCACCAGCTCCCCGCCGCGCACGATGGGCAGGTGGCGAATGTTGTGCCGGAACATGAAATTCAGCGCCGAGAGGGCCGGTTGCTCGTCCGGCAGCGTTCTGGCGGGAACCGTCATCACCTGCGACACCAGGGTGGATGGGGGCAACCCTTCGGCCAGCACCCTGTTGCGCAGGTCCTTGTCCGTGATGATTCCGAACACCCCACCCTCCAGCTTCACCATCAGGGAACTGATGCGGTGCTCACGCATTTTCGCCGCCGCCTGCTGCACCGTCATGTCCGGCATCGCCAGTTCTGCCGGGCGCATCACGTCCCCCACCGGCACGCTGGAGAGGTCGAGGCTCTGCCCCGGCTGGTTCAGGCGCGACGACAGCGCCGACGTCAGAAAATGCTGAATGGTCGGGTTCGAGAGCCACTGCGCGGCTTTTTCGGGCGGCATCACGTACAGCCAGGTGTCCACCAGCGCCCGCGCCTGCCCGGTGCGGACACCACCGCCCACCGTCTCGCCCTCGCTGTACTCCTCGCCGTTCAGGCTCAGTTCGCCGCGCCGCACGATAAACAGCCCGCCCGACACGTCGAAGGCCGCGCCGCTCGGGCGGTAGAGCACCTCCAGGTCGCGCACCAGCGCCTCCAGCGTCCGCGCGTCCAGCGCACTGAACGGCGGGTACGCCCGCAGAAAACGTTCGTGGTCGTGCAGGCCGACTCGGCTGGCCTCTGTGGTCACGCTGCTGCCCCCTCTGAAGCTGTTGAAGTCGCCCGCAGTTTAAAGCATGAGACAGGAGAACGAGGTGCTTTCTGGCCGAGTGGAGCGAGTGAATTCAGACGAGCAGGAAGGAGAATGGAGTCATACGGAGTGCCCTTCCACGGATGACGGAATTCGGAGAACTGCTCTACGCCGTCGGGAGGGAGAAAGTGCCCTGCTCAGGAGGTAGGGGAAAGCGGGAATCTGGCGCCGTTTACCGAATGTGCTTCCACTCCACTGCGCCGCCCCCGCGCCAGGCAAAAGGTTTTCGCCGTGTTACTGTGAGTGAATTTGACCGGTTTTTACTGTCAAGCGCACGCCAGTACACTGATGTAATCACGTCGAAAAGGGGGCAGGAATGTTCAGAACAGCACGCAGCGTTCTCCTCGTATCAAGTTTGGGTGGCCTGGCCTGTGCGCAGCAATCCACCCTGAACGCCGCTGAAATCTGCGCCGCGAATCCCCGCGTGGAGGCTTACGGCATGCTGGCCTGGGGTGAATTTGAAGGGGTGTCCATGCCTTACGACCTGACCTGCCCAGACTTCCGTCTCTGGACGGCTGGCAAGCGCGTCATGGTCAAGGCCACGGACATCAAAACGGCCCTGGCCCTGTTCGGTGAGGCGTCCATGTTCATGTCGTACTACGCGGACTTGTTCATCCACTATGACGGGCAGGGCAAAATTACCGCCGATCCGGTGCGAGGCGTAACAGACGCGGTTCTCGATGATCTTTTCCGCCTCAAGATCACGGTCACCCCCCGCCACGGGCAGCCCCACCTGCTGCTGAACAATGCCATGCCTCACTCCCTGACGCTGCCCGCCGATCAACCCTTCACCATCGACCTGGCCGTGACCGATGCCGCCAGCGCTTTTCCCCTGGCGTGGCAACACATTGAAATTGACCCGGCCCGCGCAACCATATCCGCGGAACTCGGCGAGCAGCAGTAGCCGCGGCAGCAAACGGCCCCCAGCGCCTCTTCGGGCATTCAAGCACGCAGCCGTTCGGGGTCTGCCTCTCGTACCACATCCCTGGCTTTCTTGCACCCATTTTCCTTGCTGTCTGATTTTTCCTGACACGCTAGCCTTGAGCTTGTGACGCCGCCCGCCGCTTCCCCAAAACCGTGGCTGGTGGTGGTGCCTTTGCCGCTGGGCGCGGTGGATTTCCTGCCGCCGCACGACTGGCGCAATCGGGATGGGCGCAATCGGGATGGGTGCGGGGCGGTTCCGGTGGGGTGCCGCGTGCTGGTGCCGTGGCGCGGGGAACTGGTGGTGGGTCTGGTGGTGGGCGAGGCCGAACCGAAGGGTGCCCACCGCCTGCGCGAGGTGGTTCACGTGCTGGACAGACCGGAAAATGGCGGCCCGTGGGTGAATCCCGGCACGGTGGCGGGCGTCATGGCCTGGGCGCACGACTCGCGTATTCCCGCCGGGCTGATCTGGTCTGACCTGCTGGGCGTCGGCTGGGAGTCAGATGACTTCCACCGGGTGCGGGCGGTGGGGGGCGCTGACCTGAGCATGTTCGCCAAGAAGGTGCCGGGCGCGGACTGGACGGACGCCGAACATTTTGCCCCCGCGTTGCTGGACGCCGTGCGTGAGCAGGGGCTTTTGGAGGAAGCGTTCACGCCGAGGCCCCGCCTGAAGACGGTGGTGCAGGCGCGTGAACTGAAGGATGTTCCCCCGGCGGCCCGGACGGCCACGGTCATTCAGGCGATGGAGCCTAATCGGAAACTGACGCCCAAGCAGGCTCACGCCCTGAGCTGGCTCGCGGCGCACGGCCCGGCGGACTCGCTGAGCGCCTGGGCCAAAGGCGCGGAGGTCAGCAACGGCGTGGTCACCAACCTGCTGAACGCGGGCGCGGCAGAGTACGCCTTCGTGCAGGCCCCGCCGCCCGCCGCCTGGGCGTGGCTGCGCGAGAACGGCCCGGTGGATACGGTGGCGGCGTGGGCGCAGGGCGCGGATCTCAGCCCCACGGCGGCGGGGGCGCTGGTGGCACGCGGCTGGGCCGACAGCCTGCGGGTGGAGGCCCCCGCGCCGGACTTGCCCGCGCCCGCCACGCAGGTGGACATTCCGCTGCTGGACGAGCTGCCCGAGGCTCCCGTCTGGCGTTTGCACGGTGGGCGAGCAGCCGAGCGCTTCCGCGCCCTGGCCCCCCGCGTGTCGCGCCTGCTGGGGCAGGGGCGGGGCGTGCTGGTGGTCGCGCCCGATCACGCCACGCTGCGCCGCGCCTGGGATGGCCTTTCCGGGCTGGCGGACGTGAGCGGTACGCGGGCCGTGCAGGTCACCGGAGAATTGAAAGACGTACAACGCGCCGAAACCTGGAGGCTAATTCGCAGCGGCGCGGCGCGGCTGGTCATCGGCAGTTCTCACGCGCTGGTCGCGCCCGTGTCCGACCTGGCGCTGGTGGTAGTGCTGGAGGAGGGCAGCGACGCCCACAAGCTCCTGAGCGGCTCCCGCGCCTTCATTCCCGACGTGGCCAGGCGCATTTCCGCCGCGCAGGACGCCTCTTGCGCCTTCGTCGGCACTGCCCCCGCGGCCGAGAGTGTCCCCGCGCCCGGCAAGGTGCTGGCGCCGCCCCGCGCCCGCGTGCATGTGGTGGATTACGCCAACCCGCCCGAGCAGCCCGAACTGGGGCCGCTGTCCAGCGTTCACCTGACGCCCGGGGATCTGGGGTATCCCCTGAGCCACGACCTGGCCCGTTTGCTGCGGCAGGTGCAGGAGCGCGGTCGGCAGGCGGCCCTGCTGGCGCCCCGGCGCGGGTACTCGGCGCTGCTGCGCTGCCCGAACTGCGAGCACACACCGCACTGCAAGAACTGCGACGTGCCGCTGCGTTTTCACCAGCAGACGCGCGAGATGACCTGCCACCAGTGCGGTTATCACGAGCCCATCCCGGACCGCTGCGACCACTGCGGCGAGCGCATGTGGAAAGCCAAAGGCCCCGGCACCGAGTGGATCGCGCAGGAGGTGCGCCGGCTGCTGCCAGGGTTCCCGGTGTACCGGCTGGACAAGGATCATCAGGACGACCTGGCGCCCATCTACGCGGGGGAGGGCGGCGTGGTGGTGGCGACCCAACTGCTGCTCTCGCAGGACGTGCCGCCCAACCTGGCTTTGATCGGCGTGACGCTGGCGGACACCTGGCTGAACGTGTCGGACTTCCGCGCCAGTGAGCGTTACCACCGCCTGCTGCGGCACCTGCTGGAGTGGCACCCCACCCGCGCCCCCATGCTGCTGGTGCAGACCTTCCAGGCCGATCACCCGGCGCTGAAGGTGGTGGTGGAGGGACGCGACGCCCTCGCTTACCCCCTGGCTGAGGAACGCGCCCGCAAAGAACTGGGCTACCCGCCGCACGCCCGCCTGGCTCAGATCGAGGTGACCGCCCGCGAGGCCGCCCGCGCCAGCGCCGCCGCACACGAACTGGCCGCCGCCCTGCACGGCGCTGGCGCCACGGAACTGGAGGTGCTCGGCCCCGCACCCAGCCCGGTGGCCCGCCTGCGCGGCGTGTACCCGTACCACCTGTTCCTGCGCGTCCGGAACGACACGCGCATGGGTGAACTACTGAAGGTCATCGACTCCCGCACCTGGAAAGCCCGCGTGCGGGTGGACGTGAACCCGCGCGGGGGGCTGTAATGAAGCATGAACTTTCACTCCAACGTTGAAATTCGAGACCTTGGGTCATTACAAACACGCGATGAACAGGCTGAACATCTGGTCGTCTTTTCAAGTGTGCCAGAGGCTTACCTGGAGCTCTACAGGCAGTATGGCGCGGCAACGCTCGTGTTCAGAGGTGAATCTGGGCACGTCACGTATGACATAAAACATCCCATTGAAGCCGCGGAGTTTTACCACCTGTTCCTTGACGATGGTAGGATACCCGCTGATCTTTTCCCCTTTGCCGCTGGAATGGGAGCGACCACCCTCTACGCGGGTGAACTTAAGGGAAAAAATGGAGTGTACTTCTGTTTTGACAGTTATCTAGGGCGAGAAGAAATGGAATTTGTTTCATCCTCTCTACCAGCTCTTTTGATGCGGGGAGAAGGTATAGAGCGCTTGATTGAACTTGAGCGTTAGTAACGAATTGGGGATTTCGCCGTTATCCGAAGCTGATTTCCCACCCAATGCATGGTATTATTCTGTTATGAACGTAATCCGGTTTTATCTGACTGTGCCCCTTCCAGCCAATCTCTAATCTGACGTATGCCCCGCCCGGTCAACCTCACGCTGAGTCGCGGTACGCTCGTCATGTACGACGCGCCGGACGCAGTGGCGCCCCTGTTCACCTGGGACGCCCGCAGCCAGTGCTACCGCGCCAAGGGGCAGGCGTACCGCACCGTCATGGAAACGCTGATGGCCGCCGGCATCCCTGTGCGCGATCAGGCGGCTGACTTCGAGAAACTGACCCTGCCGCTGGCCCGCGAGACGCCGCCTTACCCGCACCAGATTCGTGGCCTGAACGCCTGGAAGAAGGCCAGGCGTCAGGGCGTGGTGGTGCTGCCTACCGGGGGAGGCAAGACCTTCCTGGCGCAGCTCGCCATGCGCGACACGCCCCGCAGCACGCTGATCTGCGTGCCCACCCTCGACCTGATGGGCCAGTGGTACTCAGGACTTCTCGCGGCCTTCCCCGACGCCAACATCGGCCTGCTGGGCGGCGGCAGCCGCGACGAGACGCCCATTCTGATCGCCACCTACGACTCGGCCACGCGCTACGCCGAGGAACTCGCCGGACGCTACGCCCTCTTGATCTGCGACGAGGTTCACCACCTGCCCAGCGACTTTTACCGCACCATTGCGGAGATGAGCCTGGCCCCGTACCGCCTGGGCCTCTCGGCCACGCCCAAACGCTCAGATGGGCGCGAGGCCGACCTGGACACCCTGATCGGCCCCATCGTGTACGCCGCCTCGCCAGACGAACTGGCCGGGAACACCCTCGCGCCGTACCACGAGGAAATCATCAAGGTCAGGCTCAGCCCGAACGAGCAGGCGAAATACGACGACCTGATCCGCCAGCGCAACGATTTTCTGCGGCAGAGCAACATCAATATCTCCTCCATCGACGGCTGGAAGGATTTCATCCGCGCCGGCAGCACCCCCCAGGGCCGCGCCGCCATGCTGGCGCACAACCAGGCCAAGAACCTCGCGTACGGCACCGAGGGGAAACTGCGCGTCATGGAGGAACTTCTCGCCAACCACGCCGACGAGCGGGCCATCATCTT
Source organism: Deinococcus fonticola (assembly GCF_004634215.1). NCBI lineage: Bacteria > Thermotogati > Deinococcota > Deinococci > Deinococcales > Deinococcaceae > Deinococcus > Deinococcus fonticola. The sequence continues at coordinate 22,868 of NZ_SMMH01000017.1, forward strand.
CAACCGCGACAACGCCACGGTGTACCGCATCAGCCGCGAGTTCCTGATCCCGTGCATCACGCACGAGACGCCCATGAAGGAACGCCACGCCACCCTGGAAAAATTCAAGGCCGGCGAGTACCAGTGGCTGGTCACCGCCAACGTGCTGGACGAGGGCGTGGACGTGCCGGAAGCCAGCGTGGCCATCGTCCTGTCCGGCACCGCCACCGAGCGGCAGTACATTCAACGCCTGGGCCGCATCCTGAGGCGCTCGAAGAATAAACACGCCGTGCTGTACGAGGTCATCACCGAGGGTACGTCCGAGGAGCGCGTCAGCCAGCGGCGGCGCGGCCTGGACGGGCAGGCGTTCAGCGAACCCGACTGGGAGAACGTGAATGCTCCCCACTGACCTGCTGCGCTTCCGCATCAAGGACGGGCTGGCCCTGCCGTACCGCGTGAAACCCACGCCGACCAACCTCAAAATGGCGGAACTGGTGATCGCCACCTACGAGGGGAACATCGGCAAACGCCGCCTGGAACTGAAGGGGCAACTCGCGGAACTGGAGGCCGGGCGGCAGGACTGGAAGGCCGTGCGCGGCATGGCGCACCTGCTGGGCAACATGAGCACCTTCGAGACGGGTGTGAGCCTGGAACCGGGCATCGTGCGTGCCCGTGCCTTCGCGCTGGCGCAGGGGCAACCCCCCAGCCGCCGCCGCGCCGGGGAACTGCTGGAACAACTCTCCCGCGAACTCCCCAGCCCGCAACCCGTGACCGCCCAGGACGTGCAGGAGGCGCTGTACGGCGACCTGGAAGACCAGCAGCTCCTGACCGTCTTCGACCCGCCCACGCCCGCCGAGCTGTGCCAGCGCCTGGAACTCGCCTACGCCCAGGGGATGCTGTACCGCGCCGTGAACCTGATCATCACCGCGCGGCGCAACGAACCCGCGCACTACAAGCAGATTCTGCGTTACCTGAAGCTGTTCGGCCTGATGGCCACCGTCGAGGGGGACGCCAACCACGGCTTCACCCTCACGCTGGACGGCCCCATGAGCCTCTTCCAGAACACCACCCGCTACGGCCTGGCGATGGCCAAATTTCTGCCCGCGCTGCTGCACGTCACCAAATGGGACTTGAGCGCCACTCTCAAGCCCCTCAAACTCGCCTGGCTGGAGGAACACGACAGCGAATGGTCGTTCCAGTTGACCTCCGAGGACGGCTACGTGAGCCACTACAAGCCCCCCGAGGAACACGACAGCGCCCTGGAGAGCGGCTTCACCGAGCGTTTCCAGAAACTCGACACGCCCTGGCAACTGGAGCGCGAGGTCGACCTGGTGCCGGTGCCCGGCAGCGTGATCCTGCCCGACTTCCGCCTCGTTCACCCTGAAGGCCGCAGCGCCCTGGTCGAGATCGTGGGCTACTGGCGGCCCGACTACCTGCGCAAGAAGTTCGACCTGCTGAAGAAATCAGGCCGTCAGGACGTGATCGTGTGCATCTCCGAGCGGCTGCAACTGGATAAAGCCGGGGTCGACCCCTCGGAACTGGGCGACCGGGCGGTGTGGTTTAAGGGCGTGCTGCCACCCAAAGAAGTGCTGGCGGTAGCGGAACGGGTAGCGGTCATGGCCGCGTAACTGGTGCTCTTCTTCGTGTGGTTATCCGCAATTTGTAGGCCGTTCCAGCCGCATTTAAACCAGCCAGCGTTAACATCCACCAAGCCAGGTCGGGTGAACTTCGCAGCATTTCCGACCAGGTGACCCGCATCAGCAGCGGCACGCCGATCAGCAGGGCGATCAGGCCCAGAAGCTCCCAAGCGATCTCACGCGAGAGCGCGGCCCGAGGTCGTTCCTGTGCGGGGACCCTCCAGCGTTTCAGGCCCAGCAGTTTCCGGAGTTCTGCCCACAGAACCAGGGCAGCGGCCAGCGTGACCACCAGGTACATCATTGAAAGATTCAGCGTCTGCGAGGGCAGCGGTTGGCCCAGCAGCGAGCGGGCCAAGCCATCCGCCACGCGGTGACTGGTGGCCGCCAGGGGAAACGGTAGCGCCGTGGACGCATTGGTCAGCACCACCACACCCGCCTTCAGGTCAGGCAGCATGACCAGTTTTCCCCGGTAGTGCGGCAGAACGCCGCCGTGGTGAATGACCCGCGTGTTCTGGCCCTGACGGTCAGGCCAGATGCTGACGCGCCAGCCCATCGCGTAAGAAAAACCGTCACCTGGCGCAGTCGGCGTGAACAATCGCTTCAGGCCCTGCCGGGAAATGACGCCGGGAATGCCATCTTCCTGCATCAGCGCCTGAAGGTACGTCGCCAGGTCTGCCGCGCTGCTGATCAGGCCCGCCGTGGGCAGACGATCCCGTTCAAACGGCAGGTTGGCGGCCACCGGAAAGCCGAACCAGTAACGGTGACCGCTGGCTAAATTCAGCGCGTGCGTGCCATCGGTGAAACTGTGCGTCATCTTCAGCGGGTCGAAAATCCGGTGCTGAATGACCTCACCGTAAGGCTCCCTGGTAACGCGCTCAATCAGTACGCCCAGCACCTGATACCCCACGCTGGAGTACGTGTGCTGGGTGCCAGGTGGGTGCTGAAGCTTCACGTTGCTCAGGGCAGGCAGATGCTCGGCCAGCGTGCCCAGATGCTGGGTGGCGGCCACCTGGGCGGGCAGGCCAGAGGTGTGATTCAGCAGTTGCGCCACCGTGATCCGCTGGGAGGCGGCCTCATCTGCCACCCGGAATTCAGGCAAATAACGCTGCACCGGGGCGGTCAGATCCACTTTGCCCTCCTCGACCAGTTGCATGACCGCCAGCGCCGTGAAGGACTTGCTCATGGAACCCAGGACGAATGTCGTCCGGGGCGTCAGTGGCTGCCCCGCCTGACCGTACTGGCGAAACGTCACGCCACCCGGCTGAATGATGGCCAGCGAGACGCCCGGCACGCGATGCGCCTTCATTTCCCGCACCACGTAGGTGTCGATAGCCGCCAGCTCAGGCGGGGATAGGGTGGCTGCGCCTACCGGGAAAGAAGCGCAGGAAGCCACCATCAGGGCCAGAGCACGGCAGACCTTGAACAGTCCTGGCAATAAGGGCGACATGGGTTCCTGAGTTCTCCTTGACCAGCGTTTCTTTTGACGGACACGAGTGAAGCGAGGTCTTGATGGCTGTTGAGCTTCCGCGCCTTCAACATGGGCTTCCAGCATGGCGACCAGGAAGCCTGCCTTTACGGTTGCAGGTTCAGGTCGCGGGTCAGCCAGGCCAGCCGGTCGGCCTGCGCCGCGGCGCTGACCATGTCGTGTCCAGCGTCGTAGAACTTGCGTTCACCTTTCTTCGGGAGGGCGTTCATGATCACCAGTGAGTCGGCCCTGGACACGTAAGGGTCACCGTTGGCGAATTGCCCCAGCACATTCACGTTCTTCAGTTGCGCCAGGTAGTCGGTCAGGTCAAGGACGGCGTTCTGACGCAGGTACTCCACTTTCGAAGTGGGCTGCTTGACGAAGAAAGCCCAGTTGGTGAAACTCTGCGTCATTGCGATCAGCACGGCGCTGCGGACACGGCCATCCAGGGCCATGGCTACGGCTCCGTACATGCCGCCGTAATCGTGGCCGACAAAACCGATGCGCTGGCTGTCCACACCGGGCTGGGCGGCCAGCAGGTCGAAGGCGCGGCGCAGGTCGATCACCTGCTGAATGGACTGGTGGTAATCCTGATCGACGTTCCGGGTGGGATACCAGTCAGGATCGGCCCACATGGCGTTGACCAGCAGCGATACCGTGCCTTTCCGGGCCAGCGTGACCGCTTCCTCCAGAAACTCGCTGCGATCCGAGTTCTTGTCGCCCAGCCAGTGAACCCACAGGACACCCGCGAAGGGGCCGGAGCCGTCGGGAACGACCAGATAGGCTTTCATGGCGGGTCGATCCGGGGACAGTTGAAGGGTGATATCGCGGATGCTGATCCTGTCGCGGCGCTCCAGGCCGTCATCGCTGATGCTGGGTTTGATGTTCGGGTCGTAGTGAAAAAGGGCGGCACGCTGGGCGAAGGTTGGGCTGACAGTCTGGGCCTGGGAAGCGGTGACGGTCATCAGAAAAACTCCGATCAGAACAGCCAAAAAAGAACGTAGGAAGACGGGCCGGGTGAAGGTCATGGTCAACTTCCTTCTGGTCAGTCCCGTGCTGGACTAACCATCTAATTTGTGTACACCGGTTAAGTGTAGAAGGAGGAGGCTTAACCTGTCAAACTGAATTAGGGAGTTACGAAGAAATGGGTTTTGAAGGACTGACTTTGCTGGGCGGACGACTCTGCCTGGACTTCTGCAACACCGCCGCCTACCGCGCCACCGCCCAGGAACAGGAGTTTCTGAAAGGGGGTTACGCCGACCTGCTTGACTGGTGCATCTACGCCGGAACGCTCAGCGAACCCGAATCTACGCGACTGAAAGGGCAGGCACAGAATCATCCAGCGCAGGCGCAGCAGACTTTTCGAGACGCCTTAAAACGGCGGGCCACGCTGTATAGCCTGTTTCATCACCTGGCGCAGGCAGAAGCCATTCCCCCCGAATTCCTGCAAGAACTCAACGCGGCCCAGCAGCATGCCATGAGCCGTCGCCAGTTGATCCGCCAGCCGGACGGTACCTTCACCTGGACGTGGTTGCCCTGCACAGCGCTGTCAGACGTGCTTGACCCCATCGTTGCCTCGGCCAGCGAATTGCTGGTGGAAGGTGACCTGAGCCGCGTGCGGCAATGCCCCGGTTGCGGCTGGCTCTTCTACGACAGCAGCCGCAACCGTTCACGCACCTGGTGCGACATGCAGTTCTGCGGCAACCGGGCCAAAGCCCGCCGTCACCTGGCAAAAATTCGGACTCAAACCACCCCGTCTGCTAATACGGGGCCGGGTAAAGCGTGAGGCGCAGCAGGTAATTGCTGTCCTGCCCGGTTCGTTCAGCCTGCGCCTGATAAATGGCCCACAGTTGCGCCTGTAACGTCTTCGCTTCCTCAAAGGTCAATTTCAGTGGCGTATGAAGGTCAATGATCGCCGGAGCCTGCCGAGTCTGTAATTGCTCGTGGGTACCCGCGCTCTGCTGTGGGGCAGAGATTTCCGTGACTACACGAGTCTCGTCCGGGTAAACCAGCAGACCCCAGCGCCCCCGCGCCAGCATAGCGGCCCGGCTGGCCCGCACCTTCGCGGTGAAGGCGTCTTCATCCGCGTGTAAAAGCAGGTCAGGGCCGCCGGGAATCAGGTCGCCCGGCACAAACAGCGGCAGCGGTAACCGGTAAATCTTCTGTCGACGGCCTCGCCGGGGTTGTTCCCCCGTAACTTCCAGCAGGCCCGCCCTGACCCCCCGCCGCACGCGGTACAGCACAGCATCCGGTTCCAACCCCAGGCTGTGGGCTGCGCCTGTGACGGTATTGCCCTCGCCACGAAAAGCCGCCAGGACACGCCGGGTGGCCGGATCAATCAGCAGCCTCGCGGCCAGGGGGTTCTGTACGCTCTGCCAGTCGCTCATGCTTCAGGGTAAACGCCACTGGCGCACGTGCGTGTCCTCGCCAGCGGTCAAGGAGAACTGTCCGTCCGGGGTCACGGTGACCCACCATAGTTCCTGATTCACCTGTGCTTGGGCAAGCTGCTTACCCGCCTTGACATCCCAGACGTGAATGCCGCCGTCCTCGCCCACCGCGACCAGTTGCGAGCTGTCAGGGGTGAAAGCTGTCCAGCGCGTGTCCTGCCCCCCCTCCAGCACTTTCAGCAGTCGTCCGGAAGCCGGGTCGCGCAGCAGCACCCGCCCGTCCTGGTGGGCGCAGGCCAGCCGCTTGCCGTCCGGCGAAAGGGTGAGGCCATTGACTTCATCCAGGCCGTAGCCGGGTCGCCTGACATGCGTTTTCGGGACATTTTGTTGCCGCCACAGTTGTTGCCCTGTACGGGCGTTCAGGGCGTACACGGCGCTGTCCTCCTGCCCGGTACTCAGAAACAGGGTCTGGCCGTCCAGACTCCACACGGCGGCCATGACATCCCCCTTCAACTGCCCGGAAGGGCCGCCGGGTTCCACGCGCCAGTGACCGCCCGCATCCCCAAGGGCCAGTTTCTGCCCGTCTGGACTCCACGCCAGCCCGAACACCCGTCCGCCCGGTGACGTGAACTTCTGCGGCGCTTTGCTCAGGTCGTTCCACACAAATGCGCCTTCACTGACGCCCGCCACCGCCAGTTTTCCGGCCTGGCTGAAGGTCGCGCCCCAGCCACCCCCATCCCCACCGGGAAGTTCGCGCAGGCGTTTCAGGGTGACCGGATCATAAAGACCCACGTCCCGGAAGGTGCCCACCACCAGCGTTTTGCCATCCGGCGAGAGCGCCACACTCTGCACGCTGTAAGGCAAGGTGACCTGAGCTGCCTCCCAGAGCGGTGTAACGTCAGCCGCCAGGGCGAAACCCTGGGCCACGGTCAGAAACAACAGCATTCTCCGCATGTCTCAGCTTCCCACCGCTCAATCGGGATCAGAACCCCATTTTTCCGATTGAGGAGCGGCTCCCTGTGGTCACCGCGTGTACACCTTGAACCGCGCCGCCACGTCAAACGTCTTGCAGGCGTCCTCGCCCTGGTACACGGGGGCGACGCACACCGTAATTTTTCCCCCGGTGCTGACGGTGTCCGGCGTGTTCTGCCCGGCGGTGTCGCTGAGTTTGCCCAGTTTGCCGGTCAGTTCAATGGCCTCGTACCCGCGTGAGCTGAGGGCGCGGTGCATCGGGTCGGGGCCGGGGTTGACCAGGGGCGTCAGGGGTTGCCATTTACCTTCGCCCTTGTTGTTCTTGCTGTGCAGGCTGGCGCTGACGCGCGGAATGACGTAGAAGGTGCGCACTCCGGGCCAGCGTTGGCGCAGGGCCAGCGGCATTTTCAGGGTGCAGGTGGGGTAGGTCTCGTCGAGCAGCAGGAAGTTCTCGCGCTGCGACTTAAAATACGTGTCGGTGCAGGTGAAGCTGACCTTCTCACGCGGGATCAGGATGGTGGCGGGGGCCTGCGCAAGGGCTGGAGCGAGGCTCAGGGTGGCGAGGAAAAGCGCGTACTTCATGGTTCCTCCTGGAGAGGTTCGGCGTTCACGGTGTCCGTCGCCGCCGTGTAGGTGCACGAGAAGTCGAGGTGCGTGCCGTCGGGGCGCGCGGCCCAGCCGTCCCAGCGTTTGCCGTCGGGGCTGGGCGTGAATTGGCCCTGGGCTTCGCGCGGGGTGGGAAAACGCAGGTCGGGTTCGCGGGCGTAGGTCTGCTGGGAAACTTCGCCCCGGCAGCGTTCCATCAGGCGGCTGTCGCTGATGCCGCCCCAGGTGTTGTCGGTGACGGGTGGCGGTTGCGGCACCACCAGGAGGTAAAGCACGCCGGCCAGCAGCGGCAGCGTGGGCAGCAGCCAGCGCCAGGGCCACCAGGCCGGGCGGGGCTTCAGGGCCGCGCGGACTTCCTGGCGGTAGGCCAGGGCGGCCTGTTCCCGCTGCTGCCGGGCCAGCTGTTCCTGCTGCGCCTGCGCGTGGGCCAGCTCCTCGGCCTCGATGCGCCGGCGCTGTGCTTCGCTAAGTTGGGCCTCGCTAAGTTGGGCTTCGCTGAGCTGGGCCGGGGAGGGCATACTCCAGAGAGTAGAAGACTCTACAGAGTACGGTCATCATTCCAAAGTGGCAGATAAGGGCAGGCAGATGGGGAGGGCAGACAGGGGCGCGCAGACAGGTGCTGACCGCCCAGGGCCGCGGTGTGCCAGACTGCATAGGTCAACCTTAAACGTTCTTCCCGGCAGGGCCCCGCTGCGCCTGCCTTGTCCCTGACTGTTCAGGCGCGTGGCCCCGCCGCGCTTTCCGGAGGTTCCCCTATGACCCTTTATAAAACCCTGTTTCTGACGGCCACCCTTCTCGCCAGCGGCGCGGCAGCGGCGGTCACGCTGGTGTACGGCGCGGGCGGCGACCCGGTTTCGCTGGAAAGCGGCAACATCAACGACACGAACTCCGCCATCGTGCAAAACCAGATTTACGACACCCTCACCAAGGTGAAGCCCGGCACGCTGAATGTCGTACCCGGCCTGGCGAGCAGCTGGGTGGGGAATTCGGACCGCACGGTGTGGACGTTCAACCTGCGCCGGGGCGTGAAATTCCATGACGGCACGCCGTTCAACGCCGACGCCGTGGTGTACAACGTGAACCGCTGGTGGGATCCCGCCGCGCCCGAGGGCTTCCGCAACCAGAAAGCCTGGGAAAGCTGGAAGCTGGTCTTCGGTGACCCGAAAGGGGGCAGCAGCATCCTGAAAAGCGTGCGCAAGAACGGCGAGTTCCAGGTGATTTTCACGCTGTCGCGCGCGCTGGCGAACTTCCCCGAGATGATCGGCTCCAACTTCTTCGGCATCGCCAGCCCCGCCGCCGTGAAAAAGGCCGGGGCCAACTACGGCACGCCCGCCGGGGGCGCGGTCGGCACCGGGCCGTTCAAGTTCGGGTCGTGGGTGACGGGCCAGCAGGTGAACCTGAGCGCCAATACGGCGTACTGGGGCAGCAAACCGAAGGTGGACAGCCTGATCCTGCGTTCCATCAAAGACCCCACGGCGCGCCTCAATGAACTGAAGACCGGAACGGTGGATTTTGCCTGCGACCTCAACCCCGACAGCCTCAAGGCCGTGCGGGCCGACAAGAATCTGGTGGCGGTGCTGCGCCCCAGTTTCAACGTGGGCTTCCTGAGCCTGAACACCCGCACGGAGCAACTGAAGAACGTCAAAGTCAGACAGGCCATTCGCCTGGCCATGAACCGCAAGGCCATTGCCGACGCCTTCTGGGGTGACCTGGGCATCAGCGACGACAGCCTGGTGCCGCCGCCGCTGGCCTGGGCGAACAGCAAGAAGGTGGCCTTCAACGACATGAACGTGGCCGCCGCGAAGAAATTGCTGGCGGAAGCGGGCTACCCCAACGGCTTTTCGATAGACCTGTGGTACATGCCCGTGTCGCGCCCGTACTTCCCCACGCCCAAACCCATCGCCGAGGCGATGGCCGCCGACCTGGCCGCCGTGGGCATCAAGGCCACCCTGAAAACCGAGGACTGGGCCAAGTACCTCGACGACCGCAACAAGGCCCCCGGCTTCGACATGTACATGATCGGCTGGACCGGCCAGTACGGCGTGCCCGGCAACTTCTACGACTCGTTCTACGGCCCCGGCGGCGTGCTGGACACGGGCTTCGACAACGCGCAGATTCAGGACCTGCTGAGCAGGGCCGCCTCGGCCAAGAGCAAGGGCCAGCAGGCCGCGCTGTACGGGCAGGTGCACGAGTTGACCACCAACGCCGCCGTGCGCATTCCCATCATCCACTCGCGCCCGCTGTGCGCCGCCCGCGCCTCCCTGAGCGGCTGGACGCCCAACCCGTCGAACAGCGAGCAGTTCAACGTGATCGGCAAGAAGTAAAGTGTGAAGCCTGAGGCAGGTGGGCTGGCCGCAGACCTGAAGGGCTGGTCGTGGCGCGGGCCGACCGACCAGGCCCGCGTTCAGGCCCTGCTGAGCGCCCAGGGGGTGACAGACCCGCGCCAGCTCGAGGTATGGGTGTCGCTGGGTCGCCGGGGCCGCGCGGCGCTGCAAACCGCGTTGCAGGAGCGTTTTCCCGACAGCGTGGTGCACGTCATGAGCTGTCACAAGCCGCTGGTGTGCGCCCTGCGGCCGCGTCTGGAGGCGTGGCAGGCTCAGCCGCCGCGGCACCTGCACCTGCATTACCCGGTGCTGACCGACGCGCACCCGGAACGCTTCCTGCTGGAAGCCTACCCGCTGGCCGGCTGGGCCGCGCAACTCGGCAGCCGTTTCACAGCCGAACCCAGGCTGGATACGCTGCCCGAGGACGTGCTGCCCGAGTACCTGCTAGAGGTGGACGGGGAGGTGCTGCGGGTGTCGGTGCCGCTGCGGCAGGCCCGGGCTGTGACGGGCGAAGCCATTCAGCGCATGACCGGCAGAATCCGGGTGGACGGCACGCTGACCCTGGACTTTCCCACTGCTTTCGAGGCCCTGTGGGACGCTTACCACGCCTGGCTGGAGGCGCAGGTGTGGCCGGACACCGCCCCGTTTTTCGACGTGCTGCGCGTCACTGCCCGTCTGCCGGCCGAGCGCGAGGAACTGGCCTACGATCACGAGGCCCTCGACCTGACTGAAGTCCTGGCCGAGGAGCTGTACTTCGGCACCCAGGAGTTTTTTCAGCGGCGGGCAGGCGTAGAGACTGGGTCGCGCACGTTGCAGATGGGCCAGATTATCCCGCTGGTGCAGCTCAGCACGCAGGAAGTCGAGTTGGAAGTTCATTCAGGTTCGGCAGCCGTGCCTGCTCCGGAGCAGGCAACAGTGCGGCTGCCCGACCTTCAGCGGTTGGATCGCCCACCGACGCCGGCGGAAGCGCAGCACTGGCTGGGTACCTTCCCAGGAGGAACTGTAGCCGCCCGCAGTGTCCAGGGGCGTCCGGTATGGTCATTTGGCGCGGGGCGGGGTGGGCTGCTGGTCACGGGCGGGCAGCACGCCAACGAGAGCACGGGGGTGGTGGCGGCGTTGCGGGCCGTACGGGAGCTGGCCGTACAGGAACGGGCGGTGTCGCCAGATGCCGTGCCGCTCACGGTCATTCCGCTGGAAAACCCGGACGGGTACGCCCTCTTCGACTGGCTTTGCCGCGAGCAGCACCCGGCGCACATGCACCACGCCGCCCGGTATACCGCCCTGGGTGACGACTTGGAGTACCGCCCACATCCCCACCACGAACGGGCGGGGCGGGCGGCAGCGCTGGCCGGGGAACCGCGTCTGCACGTCAATTTGCACGGCTACCCCGCACACGAGTGGGCGCGACCCCTGGCCGGGTACGTGCCGCGCGGCTTCGAGGCCTGGACGCTGCCCAAGGGCTTTTGCCTGATTTTCCGTCACCGACCTGGTGAGGAGGCGCGGGCCGGGGCGCTGGCGAGCTTCATCACGGGGGAACTGGCCCGGCAGCCCGACCTGATGGCCCTGAACGCCCGGCAACTCGCCGTGTACGAGGCGCACACCAGCCTGCGCCCCTACCGCGTGATTCACAGCACGCCCTGCCTGTTCACGGCGCACGACACACTCGATGGCCCACTGGTGCTGCTCACCGAGTACCCGGACGAAACCGTGACTGGCCCGGCGTTCCTGCTGGGTCAGCGGGCGCAGTTCGCGGTGATTCAGGCGGCGCTGGCGTGGCTTGAACGCTCCAGCGGCTAGCCTGGCCCTTCCTGCCAGGCCCTCCCGTCTGGCCCTCCTGTCTGGCCGGGGCGCGGCATACTGCGGGGCGACATGACCGAGAAACGCGCCCCCGCCCCCACCACGCCTGCCCCCAGAAGTCGCGCCCGCATGCTGGAACTGGTGTTTCCCAGCGACACCAATTACCTGGGCACGGCCTTCGGCGGCTGGGTGCTGTCGCTGATGGACAAGGCCGCCAGCGTCGCGGCGGTGCGGCACTCCGGCGCCAATGTCGTGACCGCCCGCATGGACGCCGTGGACTTCCACGTGCCCATTCGCGTGGGCGAAGCGGTGGCGCTGGACGCCCGCGTAATCAAGGTGGGGCGCACCAGCATGACCGTGCAGGTGGACGTGTACCGCGAGAACATGAAGTCCGGCGAGCAGCAACTCGCCACCAACGGCCTGTTCGTGTTCGTGGCGGTGGACGAGCAGGGCCAGCCCCGCCCCGTGCCACCCCTGCAAGAAGGCGACGGTGAGGTGAGCACCGATCCGGAAGCCCGCCCATGAGTGGTGGCCCTGTAGCTGACCACAGGGATAGTGCTAACGGGACGCTGCACCTGACCCTGGTGCGCCACGGCACCACCGCCTGGAACGAGGGTGGACGCTGGCAGGGCCTCACCGACAATCCGCTGGGGCCGCAGGGCGAAGCGCAGGCGCTGGCGCTGCGGGAAAGGCTGGCCGGGCAGACCTTTGACGCGGTGTGGAGCAGCGACCTGCAACGGGCCGTGCAAACCGCCGAGCTGGCCCTGCCCGGCCAGCCCCTGCGCCTCGACCCGAGGCTACGCGAGTACCACTTCGGGGACTTCGAGGGCTTCACCGTGCCGCAGATGCAGGGGCACGCGGGCTTCGTGCACTGGCAGGCCGACCCCTGGCTGCACCCGGCTCCCGGAGGCGAAAGCCTGCGCGGCGTAGCCCGCAGGATGCGCGCCTGGGCCGACAAACTCCCAGATGGGCGCGTCATCGCCTTCAGTCACTCGGTGGCCATTCGCACCCTGCTGGTCGACCTGTTCGCCACGCCGCTGGAAACGCAGGAAAATTACCCCATACCGTACCGGGAACGCCTGAAGAACGGGCAACTGGTGACCCTGCACCGCGAAAAGGGCGAGTGGACGCGAGAAGCCATGGGGGATTCGTAGGCGCAGGAAAGGCTGCAGAAGCGCCCGCCTAAAGCTTTCGCCTCTCTGTTTGCGCCCACCGCTCACCACCCACCCCGCCCCGCCAGGGCAGCATGAACGCATGACCCTGCAAGCCACCCGGCCTGAATTCCTCGATCTGTTCCCACCGGGGGCCACCCCCGAGCAACTGGCGGACGGGTTCACCTGGACGGAAGGCCCGGTGTACCTGCCAGACCGTCAGGCCGTGATTTTCAGCGACGTGCGCACCAACAAGACCTGGCGCTACACCGACGCCGGGCAGTTAGAGGTGGAGGCCGACCCCAGCGACCACCAGAACGGCCACTGCCTGGACGTGGCGGGCCGGTTGGTGGCCTGCTCGCACGGGTTACGCGCCCTGGTGCGCCAGGACGAGCCCGGCGGCCCGTGGACGACCCTGGCCGACCGCTTCGAGGGCCAGAAACTGAACAGCCCCAACGATGTCTGCCGGCACCCGGACGGCAGCCTGTGGTTTTCGGACCCCACCTACGGCATCGACAAACCCGAGGAAGGGTACGGCGGCCGCATGGAACTGCCGGGCCGCTGGGTGTTTCGCCTTGCGCCGGACGGTACCCTGAGCGCCCCCATCCGTGACCGCAGCAAGCCCAACGGCCTGGCCTTTCAGGACGCGCAGACATTGCTGCTGGCCGATACGGGCGACGGCCAGGTGTACCGTTACGCAGTCGAACCGGACGGCCGCGCCGGGTGCCAGGGCGTTCACTTCCGCGTAACGCCCGGCAAGACGGACGGCCTGCGGATCGACGAGGCGGGCCGCATCTGGAGCAGTGCCGGGGACGGCGTTCACGTCCTGACGCCCGACGGGAAAACCGAACTGGGGCGTATTCCCACGCCGCAGACGTGCAGCAACCTGTGCTTCGGCGGCCCCACCGGCCAGATGCTGTACATGACCGTCAGTACGGGGTTCTGGCGCATACAGACGAACGTGCGCGGCCTGTGAGTTGCCTGAACCTCAAGACTTTCCTTACTGCAAATGCGCCTTTCGTTACACTAGGCCGTTAAGATGCACGCATGAAGATTCTCTCCCGCATCCTCGTGCTGCTGGGCATCATCGTGGTCATCGCCTCGGCCATTTTGCTGGGCAAGGATGTCATCGACATCAACCAGCTCCACGCCGTGGCAAACGCCAACCGCAGCAGCAGTTTTCCCAGTCCCCTCAACAACGTGCTGATCACCTACGCCCTGTCGGTGGTCGGCGCTTTCCTGACCGGCCTGGGCCTCAGCATGCCCAAACGCTGAGAAAGGGCCTCCTGCTGCCGCCTGCCCCTCCTGGTGAGGGGTTTTTTCGTTCAGGCCGGCGAAAGCACCGCCTGCACGCGTCCTACCTGTCCAGTGGTCAACTTCACCTTGATGCCGTGCGGGTGCGAAGGCGAGCGCGTGAGGAGCTGCGCCACCACGCCGCGCGTCAGTTTCCCGCTGGGCTGATCCTGCTTTTGCACGATGTCTACGGTTAGGCCAGGGCGAATCTCGGAACGCAGGAGCGGCATGACGTCAGATTACGACCTGACCAGCGCCATGAACTGTACCCGGCCGACCCGGAAGGCGTGAACAAGCGTGCAGCGCGGCAGGTGCCGCTCCACCCAGGAGGGGTCAGGGAAGAACAGCCCACCCAGCCGGGAAAGGCCCCGCTGGCCCAGCCCGCCCGTTGCCGGCACGAACATCAACCACAGGTGGCCGCCTGGTTTCAGCACCCGTTCCAGCTGGTGCAGAAACACGTCCGGGTGGGCCGTTTCATTCAAGGTCGCGCCCACCTTCACGCCATCGAAAGAGCCGTCCGGCCAGCCGTTTTGCTCTATATTCACGCGCTCCCACGCGATCAGGGGAGCCCTCTCGCGCTGCGCCGCCACGCGCAACATCGTTGTGCTCAGATCCGCCGCCGTGACCCGGCACCCCGCCCGTGCCAGCACGCCCGCGTAAAAGCCCGCACTGGTGCCGGCATCCAGCCAGTGCTGCTCCGCCTGTGGAGCGCAGATCGCCTGAAAAAGACAGGCTTCGCGCGTCAGACTGAACGGCTCACCGGACAGCAGCGACAGGGAGTGGGCACGCCACCACGCGTACCCCCAGGCCGTCACCGGCAGAAAATTGCTGCGTTGTGCCGGCGTCAGGTCAGGCATCAGTCCTTCAGGGCGGCCATCAGTTCCGCCTTGCTCATGTGGCTGCGCCCGGCCATTCCCCGCTCCCTGGCGCGGTTGTACAGTTCATCGCGCGTCAACTCGCCCAGGGGTTTATCCGGGTTGCCGGTGCCCATGCTGCGTTTGTTCGGCGTGCGGCCCTCCTCACGGCGGTGCTTGTTCACCGTGCGGGAGGCAATTCCCCCGGCTTCCTCCGCGCTTTTCCCGGCGGCCAGTTCACTTTCCCTGACATGTTGGTACTGGCGTTCATCCTTGTTACTCCACGTTCTGGGCATCACGTACCTCCACGCTCCAGCGTAGGCGCCTGCCTGCCCACGCCGCTGAGAGAACCGCCCACGACGTTAATCCTGTCCCTACCGTGTCAATTCAGGGAGCTCTGGTCGCGCCCGCTCGCCACACACTTCTCCGTGAAGGTACTGGGGCTGACGCTCTGGTGTGATCAAGGAACCTGCTACAACTACGAAGTCACAGGCAGCGGAGCTAGTTGTCAAAAAAACTGACTGGCCATACGGAGAAATTCCGTCTTGATCCTTTCATCTCTCAGAAGCCGGAGGCCAAAGCCGAAACTCCCATTCTGTTTTTTGAAGTCGGCAAACCAGGGTAAGTCGTTAAGGAGGAATTCGTCTCCAAATTCTACACCTTCACCTTCAAGCAGGTAGTCAAATTTTTTCTTGTTACCAACAAAATACCCTTCGAGTCTTTCGGCCTTACTGGTGGGGCGGAAAACTTCACGCAGATAATATTTTCTTCTACTTCCCACTTTCCGCCCTTCAATAACCCAGATAAATCCATTTCTTGAAGAATCCGACCAACAAGAAACATCATCCGCTTCTTTGGCATTAGAGGTTACGAGCGTAAAAGACTCAGCTTGATCGAAAGAATATTCCATCGTGTCTTTCGTATGGTAACCCAGGTAATGCTCAACAGGTTTTTTTGCCAAGTCATCCAGTGTAAATGGCGAATCTTTCGTCATTTCAGACCTCTAACGCCAGCTTATCCACGTCGTTCAGGAGTGGCGTGCCGGCGGGGTAATCCCCGGTAAAACACGCGGAGCAGATGCCGGGGCCGCCGATGGCCTGCCGGAGGCCCTGCTCACTGATGAACGCCAGCGTGTCCGCATTGATGAGGTCGCGGATTTCCTCGATGCTGTGCGTACTGGCCACCAGTTCCTTGCGGGCGGCCGTGTCGATGCCGTAGAAGCACGGGTGCGTGATGGGCGGGCTGCTGACGCGGAAGTGAACTTCGGTGGCGCCGGCTTCGCGCAGCAGGTTCACGATCTGGCGGCTGGTGGTGCCGCGCACGATGCTGTCGTCGATCAGCACGACCCGCTTTCCCTTCACGGCGCTGGTGGGGGAGAGCTTCATTTTGACCTTCAGCTCGCGCGCTTCCTGCGTGGGGGCAATGAAGGTGCGGCCCGCGTAGGGGTTCTTGTACAGGCCGTAATCGAAGGGAATGCCGCTTTCGCGGGCGTAGCCGATGGCGGCGCCGATGCCACTGTCGGGCACGGGAACGACGACATCGGCGTCCACGGGTTTCTCGCGGGCGAGTTGCATGCCCATACGAATGCGGCTCTCGTGCGTGTCCACGCCGTCCAGGCGGCTGTCGCTGCGGGCGAAGTAAATCCATTCGAAACTGCATGGGGTGGGCTGGCGGGCGTCCACCATCAGGCTGTGCAGGCCGGTGCGGTCGAACCACACCAGTTCCCCCGGTTGCACGTCCCGAATCAGCCGCGCCCCCACGGCATACAGGGCACACGGTTCGGAGGCCAGTACCCACGCGTCGTCGCCGCGCTGACCGATCACCAGGGGACGCACACCGTGCGGGTCACGGAACCCGATCAGTTGCGTGCGGCTCATGAGGACGCAGGCGTACCCGCCTTTCAACCGCTTCATGGCGGCGGCCGTGGCCTCCACCAGATCCAGGCGACTTTCCCGCGCAATCAGGTTCAGCATCACTTCGCTGTCGTTCGTGGTGGCGAACAGGGCACCTTCGTTCAGCATTTCTGCCCGAACCTCCAGCGCGTTCACGAAATTGCCGTTGTGGGCCAGGCCCAGAATGCCCTTATTCGTGCGCGTCGTCAGCGGCTGCGCGTTGAAACGCAGGTTGGAACCCGTGGTGCTGTAGCGCACGTGCCCAATACTGACCCGCGCATTCGCCAGGCGCACACTGTCCAGGCGGCGCTCGTCGAACACCTGGGTCACCAGGCCCAGATCCTTCTCCACGTGGAACTTCTCACCGTCCGACACGCACATGCCCGCCGCTTCCTGCCCACGGTGCTGCAATGCAAAGAGCCCCATGTATGTGAGCCACGCCAGATCGTTGGGCGGCGCGGAGTACATGCCAAAGACACCGCACTCGTCCTGCGGCTTATCGGTGGCCGGGTCGAAAATCATTCCAGAATTCCTTTCAGCGGCTCTTCCCAGGCTTTTTTCAGCGTTTCGAGGTTCACGCTCAAGTGTACGTGCTGACCGGGCAGGGCAATAGTGACGTTGTGCGGCTCATCGAAGCTCTCGCCGAGGATGGTGTGGGGGACGTTCAGGTCGTTCAGAATGGCGGCGGCCTTCGTGATTTGCGCGTCCTGCACGGCAACGATAATTCGGCTGTGCGCTTCACCGAACAGCAGGGCGTCGGCGCGGGTGCTCTCTGGGGCCTCAAGGGTGACTTTCAGGCCGCGTCCGCCCGCGATGGCCATTTCGGCCAGGGCCACAGCCAGCCCGCCTTCGGCGCAGTCGTGCGCGGTGGTGGTCACGCCCGCCTGGATCAGGGCAATCGTGGCACTCAGCACCTGCTGCTCCAGGTTCAGGTCAAGTGCAGGCACCTGCCCGGCTTCGAGGTGGTGCACGGTTTCCAGGTACTGGCTGGCCCCGATGCTGTCGGCGTGGTTTCCCAGCAGGATCAGGGTGTGCTTACCGGCTTTCAGGTCCAGGCTGGCGCGGCGTTCCACATTCGGCAACACGCCCACCATGCCAATCGTGGGGGTGGGGTGAATGGCGACGGTGCGCTGCCCCCCATCAGATGCAGCCTCGACGTACTGGTTGTAAAGGCTGACATTCCCCCCGGTGACGGGCGTGTTCAGCGTCTTGCAGGCGTCCGCGATGCCATGAACGGCCTGTTGCAGCTGGTAGTACACGTCCAGGCGGTGCGGGTTGCCGAAGTTCAGGTTGTCGGTGATCGCCAGCGGGGTCGCGCCCACGCAGGCGAGGTTGCGGGCCGCCTCGGCCACGGCGGCGGCGGCCCCGGTGTACGGGTCGAGGTACACGAAGCGCGGGTTGCAGTCGCTGGTGGCGGCCACGCCCATCTCGGAGCCTTTCACGCGCATCACGGCAGCGTCGGCGGCGCCGGGCACCACCACCGTGTTGGTCATCACCTGATGGTCGTAGCGCTCGAAAATCGGGCGTTTGCTGGCAATGGTCGGGTGGCTCAGCAGATCAACGAGCACGGCCCCCAGGTCAGCCGGAACCGCCACGCCACTCAAGTCCATCTCGCGTTTGGCCCTGATTTCCTCGGACTCCACGCCCTCGCGGGTGTATTTGGGTGCTTCGTTCAAGAGGGCCACCGGCAGGTCACACACCACCTCGCCCTTCCACGTCAGGCGATAATTGTTGTGCTCCTCCACCTGGCCAATCGTGACCACGTCCAGTTCCCACTTCGCCAGCAGGTCGTGCAGTTCCTGCTCCAGGCCCGGCACCGGCACCAGAATCATGCGCTCCTGCGACTCGGACAGGCAGAGCTCCATGGGCACCATGCCTTCCTCGCGGGTCGGCACCTTGTCCAGGTTCATGGTGATGCCCAGTTCGGCGCGGTATGCCATCTCGCAGGTGCTGCTGACCAGCCCGGCGGCGCCCATGTCCTGCACGCCCGCCACCAGTCCCGCCTGAATGGCTTCCAGCGTGGCTTCCAGCAGCAGCTTTTCCATGAACGGGTCACCGACCTGCACCGCCGGACGATCGGCCTGCGAGGCGTCACTCAGGTCAGCGGACGCGAACACCGCTCCGCCCAGACCGTCGCGCCCGGTCTTGCTGCCCACGTACACGATCTGGTTGCCCACCGCGCCCATCGTTCCTTTCGCCAGATCCTCGTGGCGCATGATGCCCAGCGCCATCACGTTGACCAGCGGGTTTTCCTGATAGCTGGGGTGGAAGGTGACCTCGCCGCCCACCGTGGGCACGCCAATGGCGTTGCCGTAATGAGCGATACCGTCCACCACGCCGTTCACCAGAAACTTCGTGCGTGGGCTGTCCGGGTTACCGAAACGTAAGCTGTCCAGCACCGCGAAGGGCCGCGCCCCCATGGCGAAGATGTCGCGCAGAATGCCGCCCACGCCGGTCGCCGCGCCCTGCACCGGTTCAACGGCACTCGGGTGATTATGGCTTTCCATCTTGAACGCCACGCCCCAGCCGTCGCCGATGTCCACCACACCAGCGTTTTCGCCGGGGCCTTGCAGCACCTGCGGGCCCGTGGTGGGGAAATGGCGGAACAGCGGGCGGCTGTTCTTGTAGCCGCAGTGCTCGGACCACATCGCGCCGATGATGGCGGCTTCCAGCGCGTTGGGCTCGCGGCCCATCTGCTGCGCGGCCAGGTCGAATTCTTCTACGGTCAGGCCGAAGGTGCCGGCACGGTCACGAAGGGATTGGGTCGATTGGGTCATAAGCGTTGCTCCTTAAATAAGTTGGGCGGTGTCGCCCAGCCTGATCTGGCCCGTTCGAATCACTCTGGCAAAGGCGCCAAAGCAGACTTCCGGGTTGATTTTTGAAATGGTCTTCAGCACGTGGTTATCCTCGCCCAGATCGTGCTGGGCCATGTTCACCATGACGCAGCGCGGCATCAGATAGGCGACTTCCAGCACCAGCGAAGCCCCGATGCTCAGGCGTTGGCCCAGCCAGTCGGCCTCCAGGTGCCTGGGCTGCGTTCCCGTGTCCAGCACGATGTTCGGACGGAAGCGCCGCACATCCACGTCTGACCCGTGCTTGTCGCGCAGGAGCAACAGCGCAGAAGTCGTGATGAAGTGAATGGCCCCCTCGTCGAAGTGAGAGATGCCGCGTTCAGGCGTGACCGAAACGGTTTTGCCCGTATGTTCGCTCAGGATGGTGGCGGCCTCATCGGAAGTGGCATCCAGTTCCGTTCTGTCAGGAAGCACCAGTACGGGCGTCTCCCTACGGGAGAAGGCGCGGAAATGCAGCAGGCCATTCATTTGCCTGAATCGGCGCGTGCTTTTGCCCGAGCCAAATTTGCCATTCTCGTCTTCCACCGCCCAGAAACGGTCCCCCGTCAGACCACGCCCTGTCACTTCAGAGTGCGTGATTATTTCCCCACCAAGCGACTTGATGGGGTAGCGGAACAGTTCCTTGAGGTGGCCAACGGGTTCAGGCATTATTTCCCAGTTAAACTCTGGAACACGCCACGGCCGTCTTCGCTGCCCAGCAGGAGTTCCACGGCGCGTTCGGGGTGAGGCATCATGCCCAGCACGTTGCCGCGCTCGTTCACGATTCCGGCGATGTCGTTGAGGCTGCCGTTGGGGTTGTCGGTGTAGCGGAACACCACGCGGCCCTGTTCCTCGAGTTCGGCAATGGTGGCGGCGTCGGCGTAGTAGTTGCCCTCACCGTGGGCAATGGGAATTTCCAGTGTTTGCCCTTCGGTGTAGGCGCGGCTGAAGTTGGTTTTATTGTTCTCGACGCGCAGGTGCACGGGTTTGCACATGAAGTGCAGGTCTTTGTTGCGCGAGAGGGCGCCGGGCAGCAGGCCACTTTCGGTCAGCACCTGAAAGCCGTTGCACACACCCAGTACGTACCCACCCGCCTCGGCGTGGGCCTTCACGGCAGTCATGATCGGGCTGCGGGCCGCAATCGCGCCGCTGCGGAGGTGGTCGCCGTAGCTGAAGCCGCCGGGGAGGAACACCAGTTCGGTGCCTTCGGGCAAAGCGGTTTCGGTGTGCCACACGAACGTGGCGTCTTTGTCCAGCAGAAGACGGGCGGCGTGCAGGGCGTCCGCGTCGCAGTTGCTGCCGGGAAATTGAATGACTGCGGTTTTCATTTCAGTTCCTCTAGAAAGATCGTTTCGCGGTTCTTCACGCCGAAACTCAGGTTGACGGTTCTGTCCTCTTCACCACGCGAACGGTGCTTGACTCCGGCGGGAACGGTGTATACCTGACCGGGCCGCAGGGTCACTTCGCCTTTTCCGTCGACATCCAGCACCAGTTTCCCTTCCAGAACAGCAAACGTTTCATCACTGTCCGGGTGGACGTGCCAGGGGTACTGCCCCTGGAAGACACTGACGTTCACCGCGTGGTTGTTCGTCTGGGCCAGTTCCTCATTCAGGTAAGCCTGACCGGCAGCGCGGCGCACCGTGTCGTGCCAGTCGGCCTGGGTCACTTTTCTTCCTCTAGCTCCCAGCGGGCGTCTTCCATGATGGGGTTGCTCAGGACGTTCTCGGTGATGTCCCTGAGTTGCGCCTCCACGTCGGCTTTCTCGCCGCTGAGCGAGAGTTCGATGTACTTGCCGATGCGAACGCTGCCCACATTCTTGTGGTCAAGGTGCGACAGGGCGCGTTCCACCGTGCGGCCCTGCGGGTCGAGGATGGAAGGCTTGAGGGTGACGTAAATTTTCGCGTTGTACTTGGGCATGGATTCACTCCGTGAGTGCAGGGGCAGGGCCGCTTATGGCGGACGGGAAGCGGGATCAGGACTTCTGGTTAGCGGTCGTCGGCAGGTGAGGTGACGCGCCTGAGCATCTCCGCGTAGGCTTCCTCGATGCCGCCCAGGTCACGGCGGAAGCGGTCTTTGTCCATTTTTTCGTTGGTGGCCATATCCCAGAAACGGCAGGTGTCGGGGCTGATCTCGTCGGCCAGGACAATGGTGCCGTCCGCGAGTTTGCCGAACTCCAGTTTGAAGTCGATGAGATTCACGCCGCGTTTCTCGAAGTACGGCACCAGGAAGTCGCGGATGTTCAGGGCGAGTTCCCGGATGCGCGTCAGGTCGGCCTCGGTGGCCCAGCCCAGCGAGATGGCCGTGTCGGTGTTGATCAGCGGGTCGCCCAGCTCGTCGGACTTGTAGCAGTACTCGACGACGGGCCGGGCCAGTTTCGTGCCTTCCTCGACGCCCAGGCGTTTGCTGAACGACCCGGCGGCCGTGTTGCGCACGATGACTTCCACGGGCACGATGGTCACGGCTTTCACGCGCTGCTGGCGGTCATCCAGTTTCTCGATGAAGTGCGTGGGAATCCCGGCCGCTTCCAGCTGAGGATAAAGGTGGGCGCTGATGGCGTTGTTGGTGGCGCCCTTGCCCTGCCAGCTGCCGCGTTTCTGGGCGTTGAAGGCGGTGGCGTCGTCCTTGTACTCCACGATGTATTCGTGGGGGTGCTCGGTGGCGTACACGCGTTTTGCTTTGCCTTCGTACAACATGCTGCCTTTGGTCATGTGGTCTCCCTGAATGTAGGAAAGGCGTCCCCCGAGCCTTGACGGGGCGACGCCTGGACTGTCGCGTTGGTGGACATGTGACCTCCAATGCCGTCTCTCGGACGGGCTTACCGCGCTGTGCCTGGCTGGTGTCGGCGCGGGGCATCTCGCGGGATGCGAATGGAAGAGAGAAAACAGGAATGTCAGCCGGGAAGGGCTGCGCTGTTTACCTTAACATTTCCTGAAGTTCCGGGTTCGCCGCTTGTTCATGAGGGTGGGACAGCCCGGAGCAGGAAGTCCGGGCCGTCGCCACATTGGGCCTTAGTCGGAGAACACCATGTCTTTCCTGAACTCCAACCAGGAGACGCACCGGCCCGCTGACCGTTGTCGGCACAAATGCGTCGCTGGTCTCGTGCACTCCCACACCGAAAGAAACAGGCTGGTGGGTTGGTTTGGAAAGAGAGAAGCCATCTGTTTTCCGAACGGATGATGCGGCAGTGCCCCAGGCTGCGCCCCAGCCCCCGGCGGGCGCGATCTTCCCCGATTGGCTAAGGTCAGCGGCGTGCCCGCAGAAACCGGCGTCTTCCCGTCAGGTCCGGCAGCACCTCGGCGTGCCAGTCCGGCATTTCCCGGGTCAGGATCGTCACGTTGCGCGGGTCGAGTTCCAGCAGCAGTGTTCCGCCGGGAGAGAGAAAAGACGCCGCCTGGCGTACCAGCTGGCGTGGCAGGTCAAGGCCGTCTGGGCCGCTGTACAGCGCCAGCGCCGGGTCGTGCCGTACCTCGGGCTGCGCGCTGAGGCGGTCGCTTTCCGGCAGGTAGGGCGGGTTGCTGACGATCAGATCGAACGGGCCCACCAGCGCATCGAACAGGCTGCCCTGCGCGAAATTCACCGTCAATCCGTTCCATTCCGCGTTCTCGCGCGCCAGCTCCAGCGCCGCTGCGCTGAGGTCGGTCGCCCACACTTCCGCGTCCGGTCGGGCGCGCTTGATCCCTAAAGCGATAGCCCCTGTGCCGGTGCCGATGTCCAACACGCGGGCTGGTGGGCTGTGTGTGGTCGCAAGCTCCGTGAGGGCCAGTTCCAGCAAGACTTCCGTTTCCGGACGCGGCACCAGGGCGCGGGCGTCCGATTTCAGGCGCACGCCGCCCCACTCCACCTCGCCCAGCAGGTGCTGCAGGGGAATGCGCGCGGCCCGACGCTGCACCAGGGCCATGACTTTCGCGGTGTCCGGGGGCGTCATTTCCTCATGCGCGCGCGTCAGCAGGGCGGTGCGTCCCAGCCCCAGGGCAAACAGCACGAGTTCGCGGGCGTCCACCTCCGGCGAGGGAACCTCCGCAGCCTCCAGCACCCGCACCGCTTCCAGCACCAGTTGACGCAAGGTGAGCAAAACCTAGCCCACCTGCTCCAGAAACCTCAAACTATGAGCCACTGGCCCTTACCCGTGGCGGGGTTTGATCACCAGTCGCCGCGCCGCGCCCTCGCCCACCGACTCGCTCATGACATCGGGGTGTTCCTTGAGGGTCATGTGAATGATGCGGCGATCCGCGGCCGGCATGGGTTGCAACTCGTGCGCCTCGCCACTTTTGGTGACCTGCACGGCCAGGCGCTCGGCCAGTTTCGCCAGCGTGTCGGCCTGACGCCGGCGAAAGCCCCCCACGTCCACGCGCACGCGCAGGTCACTGCGGCCCGCCTGTTTGGCCAGCACGGTGTACGCGATAACTTCAATAGCATGCAGGGTGCGCCCGTCGCGCCCGGCAAGCTTCTGGGCAGCCTCCCCGTTGATCTCGGCTTCCAGCGCGTCTTCCGCCTCGTGAATCTCGTAGGTCAGGCTGGGGTCGATACGGGCGGTCAGGCCTTTCAGGAAGCGGTCAAGCACCACGCGTGGTTCCTCGTGCGCGGCCTCCAGGGTGGGCAGGGGCGCGGCCGACATCTCCAGCGTGGGGGGCGGCGGGGCGTTCTCGTCCGCGTCACTGATGCCCAGTCCCGCGAGGTAATCGTCGAGGTTCGTGCGGTTATCCATACCCCGCAGTCTAGCGCCTCGGTCTCACCGTTCGCTCAATAAGCGCGCAGCCCGTTCCAAAGTCAATCCCGCCTGACCCGCATGAAATGAAGCGCGGGTTACTGGCCCACTCAATGGCCGGCCAACTGCCCACCCTGGGCCTGCCGGGCAAATTCCCTGGCGCTGCGCTCCAGCATGGCGTACATATTCTCGAAGCCGTCCGGGCCGCCGTAATAGGGATCCGGGACATCCTCCCCCGGCGCTTCAGGATCATAGTCGCGCATGAGTTGCACTTTCGCCTCGGCGTTCGGGGGAGCCAGGCGCCTGGCCTCTGCCAAATTCTGCGCGTCCATCGCCAGAATCACTTCCTGCTCGTAGAAATCTGCCGCCGAAATTTGCCGCGCCCGGCCCCCCAGCTGCAGGCCGTGCCGCCGCGCCACCTCCCGGCTACGCGAGTCGGCTGGACGCCCCACATGCCAGTCGCCCGTGCCCGCGCTGTCCACCACGGCCCGCACCCCAGCCTTCTGCAATTCCTGCCGGAGCAACTCCTCGGCCACCGGGGAACGGCAGATATTCCCCAGGCACAGGGCCAGCACACGCAGCGGACGATCAGAGGTCATGCAGAAAGTGTAGAGGGCAAAAAGAAAAAGCGAAAAGCGCCGGAGGGGTTTCCCCCGGCGCTTTCTGCCCGTTCGCGCTTACTTCTCGACCAGGTAGGCGCTCTCGATCACGTCGGGGGTGCCGCCCATGCCGGGTTGAATGCGGGTCAGGCGATCGAGCACGTCCAGGCCCTCCACGACCTTGCCGAACACGGTGTGGCGTCCGTCGAGGTGCGGGGTGGGGCCGAAGGTGATGAAGAACTGGGAGCCGTTGGTGGCCGGGCCACGGTTGGCCATGCTCAGCACGCCCTTGCCGCTGTGGCGGTGGGGGTTCCCGGCGAACTCGTCCTCGAAGTCGTAGCCGGGGCCGCCCGCGCCGGTGCCGGTGGGGTCGCCCGTCTGCGCCATGAAGCCGTCGATCACGCGGTGAAACTTGATGCCGTCGTAGTAATGGTGACGCAGCAGGTAAGCGAAGCTGTTCACCGTCATGGGCGCTTCGTCCGGGTACAGCTCGACCACGATGCGGCCCTTGCTGGTTTCCAGCACGGCGCGGTACTGCTTGCCGGGCTCAATAGCCGCGCCCAGTTCCGGGGCGCCGCTGAAGGCCGTCTTGCGCTCGTCACTCAGGAAAGAGGTCTGCTGAAAGCCGTCCGAGGTGTAGAGATCACTCATGAGCTGCATTGTAGGGGTTGAGGTGGGTGGTCGGTGGGAACAACCTGAAGCTTTTCCCACCACCCCTGACGTACGGCCCTCAAATCACCCACTCGCCGCCGCGCATCAGGGCTTCGCGTTCGCCGCTGGCGGTGAGGCCGTCCACGTCGGTCTGCGCGTTGCCGATCATCCAGTCCACGTGAATGAGACTGTCGTTGCCGCCCGCGGCCTTCAGCGCCTCGGGGTTCTCGCCGTGCTGCACGTTGGTGGGGTAGCAGCGCCCGAAGGCGATGTGCGAGGCGGCGTTCTCGTCGAAGAGGGTGTTGTAGAACAGCGTGCCGGTCTGCGCGACGGGCGCACTGGCTTTCACCAGGGCCACCTCACCGAGGTGCGCGGCGCCTTCATCAGTCTCAATGAGTTTCTGAAGCACGTCCTGCCCCTTCTCGGCGTGGATTTCCACAGCCCGGCCGTTCTCGAAGCGCACGCGAATGCCTTCGATGAGTTGCCCGCGCACGCTCAGGGGTTTGCTGGCCACCGCCCAGCCGTCTACCCGCTCGCGGTGCGGCATGGTGAACACCTCGTCGGTGGGCAGGTTGGGCACGCCCCGGATGCCGTTCCTGGCAGTTTCTGCGCCGCCCTGCCAGATGTGGCCGTCCGCGAGACCCACGGTCAGGTCGGTGCCCAGGTCGGATTTCAGGTGCAGGCTGGCGTACTGCTTGTCGGTGAGCAGTCCGGTCAGGCGTTCCAGTTCGTCGGTGTGGGCCTTCCATGCACTCACCGGGTCGGGCTGGTCGGCCCGCGTGACCGTGAAGATGTCCTCCCAGAGCTTCGCCACGGCTTCCGCCTCGGGCAGATCGGGGTAGACGGCCCTGGCCCAGGCGGGCGTGCTCATGGCCGCCACGCACCAGTTCACCTGAAAGCCCCCGATGGCCTCCGACACGGCCTTGCCGGCCTGCGCCTGCAACTTGCTGCGCTGGGCCACGCGTTCCGGGTTCACGTTCGCCAGCAGTTTCGGGTCAGTCCCGGCGATGTTCAGGAAAGCGTATCCCTTCTCCACCAGGCGCTGATCCTCTGCGGCGGCCCACTCGGGAATGTACGCCACCGCCTCGTCACTGCCGTCCTCGTACAGCGCCAGCGCCTGCTGCGGGTCGACAATGCGCACGTTGACGTGCAGCGCGCCGGCCCGGTACGCCGCCCGCGCGATCTCGCGCAGCAGCGGCGCGGCGTCCAGCGGGCCGCCCACCTGCAACTTCCCGCCCGCCGGGAGGTTCACGCCCGTTTTCACCAGGAGTTCCGCGTAGTTCGCCAGTTTCGACTGAAAATCCGTAGTTGTCTGAGTCACGCCTCTTACTGTACGAGTTCGGCCTGCCTGCGGGTGCCCAGGGAGGCTGGGTGTGCTCTCCCGGCGGCGCGTCACCAGCCTTCGATCTGCCGCCCGGCCTCGAAGGCCGCGACGCCCGCGGCCACGGCCAGATTCAGGCTGCGGCCCCCACCCGGCTGAGGCAACTTCAGTTTCGGCAGGGCGTCCCGCAGCCACACCGGCAGGCCGCGCGATTCCGGGCCGAACAGCAGGTAGTCGCCGCGCTGAAACCCGGCCCGCGTGTGCAACTCGCTGGCGTGCGTCGAGAACGCAAACACCCGCGCCGGGGCAGGCAGGCTGTCCTGAAAAGACGTCCAGTTCGCGTACTCGTGAAGTTGCACGCCCTGCAGGTAATCCATGACCGCCCGCCGGAACTCGCGGTCCTGCAGGTGAAACCCGAACGGGCGAATCAGGTGCAGTTCCGCGCCCAGCACCGCGCATGTCCGCGCCACGTTTCCCACGTTCCCGGCTTTCTCCGGCTCGAACAGCACGACGTGTAGCAAAGGGGAAGCCGGCAGGGAAGAGGTCACGAGCGCACCGCCTGCAGGGCCA
This sequence comes from Deinococcus fonticola, assembly GCF_004634215.1. Classification (NCBI taxonomy): domain Bacteria; kingdom Thermotogati; phylum Deinococcota; class Deinococci; order Deinococcales; family Deinococcaceae; genus Deinococcus; species Deinococcus fonticola. The sequence goes on from NZ_SMMH01000017.1 coordinate 49,902, forward strand.
CCCAGCGTTTCGCCGTGGCGTAGGGGGCGTGCGCAGCCACGCTCACGACCTGCATTTCCGGAAAGCGCAGGGCCGTCAGCCGCCCGCCGTACACGCAGCCGGTGTCCAGGTTCAGCGTGCGGGCGCGGTGCAGCGGCTCCAGCACCGTCTCGTGACCGTAGACCACGAAGTGCTCCCCGGCGTACTCCGACACCCAGTCCACCAGCTCCTTCACACCGAACTCATCCACCACCCCGGTGCGGGCGCTGTTCACGTTGAATTCCGCCCGCGCCGCCTCGTCGTCCGTGAGGATGTCCCCCGCGTGCGTGACCAGCAGTTCCCCGTCTGCCAGCAGCAGGCGCGGCGGCAGCGACCCCAGGAAGTCCATCACCTGCTGCTGAAACTCCACCGAGCGGTGCGCCAGTTGCCGCAGGGACGAATCGATAGACCCGGCCGAACGAATCGGCCAGCCGCGCAGGTAAAGCGCCAGGCGGTCGTCGTGGTTCCCACGCACCACCAGCGCCGCCCCGCGCCCGGCGGCGTCCATCACCAGTTCCAGCACCTCCGCGACCTTCGGCCCCCGGTCGACCAGGTCGCCCACGAATACCACCTGCCGACCCGGCCGCACCTCCAGTCGCTTGCCGTCCACGCGGTGCCCCAGGCGGCGCAGCAACTCCACCAGTTCGTCGAAACACCCGTGAACATCCCCGATGATGTCGTACCGCATCACTCCTCGGTTCGGCCCAGCAGCACCGTCACGCGCGTCTGAACGTGCCTGGGGGCCAGCCCCTCGGACGTTTTGAAGCTGAGGCCCACCTCCGACGGGGGCAGGTTCAGCAGCCGCGCCACCGAAGCGGCGATCTCGGCCCGCAGCGGCCCCAGTTTCGGTCTGTCCAGCGTGACCACCACCGCCACGTTCACGGGCGCGTACCCCCGCCCGCGCACCAGCTCCAGCGCCTTCGCCAGGATCACCCTGGAATCCATATCCTTCCACTCGGCCGCCGTGTCCGGGAAGTACTGCCCGATATCCCCCAGCGCCAGCCCCGACAGCAGGGCGTCCGCCACCGCATGCAGCACGGCGTCTCCATCACTGTGGGCCACGGCCCCCAGCTCTGCATCCGGCACCGGCACGCCCCCCAGCACCAGCGGCAAGCCCGCCTCCAAACGGTGAGCATCCTCACCAAACCCAACCCGAAACGGCACGGCAGCCAACATGGACTCAGTGTAAAAGGAGCGGAATCACAAATGTGTAACTGCTTACTGACAACAGGCTGCTGTCCAGAACCTGTCGGCTGTTCCCGAGCGTCCATGTGTTCCAGAAGCCTCTGCTCCCCCCGGTACTCGAAGGCAGAAGCATTCTTTTGAGGGCCACAGGACTCCCCAACGGAAAGACGCCCCTTTCCCAGCTCCAGGAAAGAAGGCGTCTTCTTGAGTTGTTCAGCGTTTGAACTCCGGGGTTTCTTCGAGGTCTTTGATCCACGCGGCGATAATGTCGATGCACGCTTTGGCGTCGCGCTCGTCGATCATTTCGCTGGGGCTGTGCATGTAGCGGTTGGGAATGCTGACCACCGCGGTGGGCACGCCGCCCCGCACCAGGGTCAGGGCGTCGCTGTCGGTGCCGGTGTAGCGTCCACTGGCGGAAAGCGTGTAGGGGATGTCGTTTTTCCGGGCGGCTTCGGTGAGCTGGCGCAGCAGCGTGGGGTTGTTCATGGGGCCGACCGAGAGGTTCGCGCCGCTGCCGAAGGGAGCCACGCCGTACTTTTCCTTCTTCACGCCGGGTTGTCCCGTTTCGTGCGTGACATCCACGGCAATGCCCGCAACCGGGTCGAGGGCGTACCCGCTGGTGTGCGCCCCGAACACGCCGATTTCTTCCTGGGCAGTGCCGACGGCCACGATGCGGTGCTTGAGCGGCAGGTCTTTAATGGCGCGCAGGGCTTCCAGCACGATAAAAGCGCCCACGCGGTTGTCCAGGGCGCGGCTCACGACCTTCGTGCCGATCATCAGCGGGCCCTGTTCAATCACGCCGTAAGTTCCGACCGGAATCTGGTCTTTCACCTCGCCTGCTTCCAGACCCACGTCGATCCACAGTTCCTCCAGTTTGCTGGCCTTGCTGCGCTCTTCCTGCTCCATGACGTGAATGGCTTTTTTGCCGATAACGCCCAGCATGTCCCCGCCGGGCGCGAGCAGGCGAATGCGCTGGCCCACCAGCACCTGCGGATCCCAGCCGCCGACCCCCAGCACGCTGATGTGGCCGTCGTCGTTGACGTGTGACACGATGAGCCCGATCTCGTCGAGGTGACCCATCAGGGCAATGACGGGGGCATTCTCCGGGCCGACCTCGGCGTAGGCGTTGCCGTAGTGGTCTTCGTGGGTGCGGGCGAAAGTGGCGGCTTCTTTTAGCCACACGTCGGCGGCGCGGCGCTCGGCCCCGCTGGGGGCAGCCACGGACAGAAGATCGAACAGAAAGGGGCGATTGATGGGGCCAGCTGGGGTGGTCATGGCCTCAGTCTAGGGCTTACTCACACTCGCTTGATTTTTACAAAAAAACGAAATACTGTAAATTCATGAAACGTCTGCTGACCTTCCTGCTGAGCCTGACCCCGCTGCTGACGGTCGGCACGCTGGCCCAGTCCCCCGACCCGCTGGAGCCGATCCTGACGTTTGCCCGCACCCAGCCTGGTGACCTGGCCATCTCGGTGGCCACGGTCTTGCCGGACGGCACGCTGAAACCCGCTCTGCGCTGGAACGACACCCAGGCCATGCCGCTGGCCAGTTCCATGAAGGTGGTGGTGCTGGCCGCCTACGCCCGCGCGGTGAGCGCCGGGAAACTGAACCCCGACACACCCGTGAAAGTGGCTGACTGGGAAGCGTATTACCTGCCCGGCACGGACGGCGGCGCCCACGCCGAATCCCTGAAAACCCTGGGGATCGGGACGGATCAACAGGGCCGCGCCACCACGCCGGAGAAAACCGTGCCGCTCGACACGCTGGCGCGCTTCATGATCGAGACCAGCGACAACGCCGCCACCGACCTGATCCTGAGCAGACTGGGGAAGGAGGCCGTTCCCGCCACCATCCGGGCCCTCGGGTTGAAGCAGCAGGAGGACATCGGCCCGGTGTCCGGCCTGTTCGGCAACTGGGACAAGGCCGGCGCAGCGTACCTGAAAGCCGCGCCTGCCCAGCGCCGCGCCCTGGACTGGCAACGCGGCGAGGCCGTGCGCCGTGACCCGGCCCTGCGTCAGCCGCCGGCCACGGAGGCGCCCGCCAGTGACGCCGCCATCGCCCTGGCCGTGCAGTTGCAAAACCAGACGCCCCCCCGGGGCAGCACGGCCGATTACGCCGCGCTGATGGGCCGTGTCCTGAGCGGCGAGGGCTTTCATGCTGCGGAACTGGCCCTCATGCGCCGTCATCTGGGCTGGCCCATGCGCGTGAATCTGGCAAACGCGCAGGTGTACAACGCCCTGTATGCCAAGGGCGGCAGCCTGGGGGCGGGCGTCCTGACCAACAACCTCGCCCTGGACATCAAAGGTGGCCCCAGGGTGGTGTACAGCATCTTTTTACGGAATATCCCCGAAAACAGCTCTGCGGCCATTACGCAGTCCCTGGAGGGCTTCATGCTGGATACGCTGTTTCAGTCCGCCGCCCAGCAGCGTCTCTTGCAGGCCCTGGGTGTCGGACGCTAGGCCGCCTTGCCGGAAGGCGCGGGCCAGGGCGGTGCCCGCTATAAACTGAACAGATGCCCGAAGTGCCTGACCTCGCTGCCCGTGTCACCGCGCTGGAGGCCCGTCTGGCCGCGCTGGAAGAGCGCTGTGCCCCGGGCCCGGCGCGCGCCCCGGACAGCCGCTGGGAAGAGCCGTTCTGGGCGCTCAGCCGCCTGGAAGACGAGTCGCCGCAGGGCGCCCTGCTGTATGCCGGACACGTTCACCTCCCCACCGGGGAACACTGGGGCTGGAAAGAGAGGCAGGGCGGCCCCGAAATGCTGGCCGCCAGCTGGGACGAAGCCGCGCCGGTTCTGGCCGCGCTGGGCCACCCGCTGCGGCTGGCGATCCTGCGCGCGGTGCTGCACGGGCAGCGCACCACCACCCAGCTTCAGGCCGCACCTGAACTTGCCACCGGCGGCAAACTGTACCATCACCTGCGCGAGTTGCAGGCCGCCGGCTGGCTGCTGATGCAGGGACGCGGGGAATACACCGTGCCGGCCGAGCGCGTCATTCCGCTTTTGATCGCGGTGCGGGCCACCGGGCGCGTCACGGGAACCGAATCGTGAAGGTTCTCACGGACATTCACGTCGGCGTCACGGTCGGTTTCATGCCCGAACACAGCCGCGCCGGCCAACAGGTCTTTCAGTACCAGATCACCATCGAAAACCGCAGCGGCGACACCTGGCAACTGCTGGCACGGCACTGGGATATTCAGGACGGCAACGGCCGGCTGTTCAGCGTGGACGGCGAGGGGGTCATCGGTGAGCAGCCCCTGCTGCGTCCCGGCGCGAAGTACACCTACGATTCCTTCGTGACCATCGAGATCCAGCCCGGCCACATGCGCGGGTACTACGTCATGCAGGACGCCTGGGGCGAGCGGGCGCAGGTGCCCATTCCGCCCTTTCACCTGAGTCTGGGCGAACGGGTACTGAATTAGGCGTGTGTGGTTGCCGGGACGGATGTTCTGCGCTTTAAGCTTTCTGGCCTAGTCGGTTGTGTGGGCGCCGGGCACCAGCCGAGACGCTAGCCTGTCTCCATGACTGAAATTCCTTCTGCGGCCCGCCGGGGCATCACGCACTCCATTCATGGGCATGACCGCGCCGACGACTACCACTGGCTCAAGACGCAGGGCAAGCAGGACGCCGAGGTGCTGGGCTACCTCACGGCCGAGAACGCGCACCTGGCGGCAGTCATGGAGCCGCACCGGGCTTTGCAGGAGGAGATTTACCGGGAACTGCTCTCACACGTGCAGGAGCAGGACGACCAGCCGCCCGTGCCGCAGGGCGAGTGGGCCTACTTCATGCGCACCGAGGAGGGGCAGGCGCACGCCATCTACCTGCGCCGCCAGCGCGAAACGGGGCAGGAAGAGGTGCTGCTCGACCTGAACACACTGAAGGTGGACGAGGGGCTGGACAACGTGTGGGTCTACGCCACCAGTGCCAGCCCGGACGGACGTTACTGGGCCTACCTGCTGGACACCACCGGGCAGGAAATCATGGAGCTGCGCGTGCTGGATACCCAGACCGGGAAGCTGGCTGAAACGCCCCTGAAGGAAACCGGGGCCTGGACGCTGTTGTGGAATGCCACTGGAACGCAACTCTTCTACTCCACCGACGACGCCACACAGCGCACGAACCGCCTCTGGCGCCACACCCTGGGCCAGCCGCAGGACAAAGACGAGTTGCTGTACCAGGAGGACGACGCCACCTTCCAGGCGGTCGCCTTTCTGGCCGAGAACGGGGAAACCGTACTGCTGGGCAGCCTCGCCAACATGGCGCAGGAGTGGCACGCGCTCGACGCCCGCGACGGGCATTCCACACCGCAACTGATCGTGCCCCGGCAACGCGGCACCGAAGTGTCCCGCCTGACCGATGGGGGAGACCACTGGCTGCTGCTGACCAACGCGGGCGGGGCCAGCGAATTCAAACTGATGCGCCTGCCCAAACGCGCCGGGGCGACCCTGGCGGACGCTGTGGAGGTGCTGCCTTACGACGAAAACCGCCACCTCACCGGTTTTCATCTGTTTAAAAACCACCTGCTGCTGTCCGGCCGCGAGGGCGGGTTCACGCGCCTGTGGGTGCTGCCGCGCACGGCGGAGGGCTACGGCGCAGCGCAGCGCGTGGAGTTCCCCGAAGCCAGTTACACCGTCCGGATTGGCGCGAACCGCGAGTACGACGTGAGCACCGCCCGCATCCTGTACACCAGTTTGACGCAGCCCATGCAGCACCTCGACCTTGACCTGAACACGCTGCACACCACGCTAGTCAAGGACACGCCCGTCCCCAATTACGACGCCGCGAAGTACGTGGCCGAGCAGGTATGGGCCACCGCGGAAGACGGTGAGAAAATCCCGGTCAGTCTGGTGCGCCGCCAGGATACGCTGCTGCCCGCCCCCACGCTGCTGTACGGGTACGGCAGTTACGGTGCCAGCATGGAACCCGCCTTCGCCATGAGCCGCCTGCCGCTGCTCGACCGGGGCTGGGTGTGGGCCATCGCGCACATCCGGGGCGGCAGCGAACTGGGCCGCCGCTGGTACGACGCTGGCCGCCTGAAGCATAAGATGAACACCTTCACCGACTTCATTGCTGCCGGGGAGCACCTGAAAGCCGCCGGCATCTCCACCGAACTGGTGGCGATGGGCCGCAGCGCCGGGGGCCTGCTGATGGGCGGCGTGGTCAACCTGCGCCCGAACCTGTGGAAAGCGGCGTTCGTGGGCGTGCCGTTCGTGGACGTGCTTTCGACCATGCTGGACGACAGCATTCCCCTGACCACCGGCGAGTACGACGAGTGGGGCAACCCCAACGAGCTGGAAGCCTACGCCACCATGCGCGAGTACAGCCCTTACGACAACCTGCAGGAGGCGAAATATCCGCATCTGTTCGTGTCCACCGGCCTGAACGACCCCCGTGTGGCGTACTGGGAACCCGCCAAGTACGTGGCAAGGCTCCGCACCTTGCAGCAGCCGGGCAGCGGCACCCTGACCCTGAAAACCAACATGGGCGCCGGTCACTTTGCCAGCAGTGGCCGTTACGACGCCCTCAACGAAACCGCCGAGGAGTACGCCTTCGCTCTGGCGGCCTTGCAGGACAAGTTTTAAGGCACCGGAGCGCTGAGGGAAACGCCGTTGTCCTTCCAGGGCGGCGGCGTTTTTGTTCCGCTCACCGACAGGGTGGTGCGGTACTCGGTCTTGGTCAACCCGCTGACGACCACCTGCTCCTGACGGAAAGTCGTCACGAATTGCACGTCATTCCACCCCTGCCGCAACTGCACGTCAATGGCGGCCGCCTGCTGGTCAGGTGGGCCGTATGATTCCCAGGGCCACAGGGTTCCGCGGCAGGTGCGCTGTTCCCTGACCAGCACGTCCCGGTCAGCGTAAATGAGGGCAGTCACCGTCTCAGTTTGGCTATTCTGACCGTCATTGACCCGCTCTACAGCAGGCACCGGGAGCGGCGGCCAAAGCAGAGGCTGAAGCTGCCCGCCGATCTTTTCTTCCCGCAGCAGGCGCTGATCCACCCGGCCCACCTGCGCTTGCGGGTCAGATACGGTCACCTGATCCAGCGAGCACTTCGGAGCCTGATCCGCGGTGGGGGGTAAGGGCAGAAGGGCTGTCTGAGCGCCGTACAGATAACGGGGCACTGAGTCGGTGGAGACGGAGAGTTTCCCGCTGGCGTCCAGCGTACCGATGCGTTTTTCATCCAGCCTGGCTTCCGCCGTTTTGCCCGACCAGTTGTCCACCTGCGCCGTGAAGGACAGGGTTTGGCCCAGCGGACTTTCTACCAGGGCAGGGATAGGCGTGGGCGTCATCACCGTCTCATCCGTCCGGGTGTCTCCGTTTTTACCTGGTCAACCGGGACAGCCTGGCAACTGACGAGCAGGATCGCCCCCAGAACCAGCCGGGACAGTTACTTCATGATCCCAAGATGCTTCCGGAGGCGGTACTGGCAAAGCAGATCTGGGCAGAGCTGCAGGAGTACATGAAGATGTCTTGACTTCCTTGCCCCTGGCCTTTACTCTTTTGTCCGCTGGTCCGGTAGTGTAGCGGTTAGCATATCTGCCTGTCACGCAGAAGGTCGCGGGTTCAAATCCCGTCCGGACCGCCAGAAAAAGAAGGAAGCACCCCAAGCGGGTGCTTTTTCTTTTGCTCTCTGGGCAGGGGGCTGGTATCGCAGGCAGCCGGTGTTGCAGGTGTCTGCTGTCACTGGCCGGGTAGGGACAGTTTGCCCTGCGGAATTAAACCGGACTAAACTATCTTTTTATCTGTAATGACCAGCCTGACTCTTCCTGCCTCCCTCAAAACCATTCCAGCGCAGCCCCAGGGCATGTATTGCAACCAGTGTCAGGAAGCCTCGAAGGGGTACGCCTGCACGGTGGTGGGTGTGTGCGGCAAACCCGAAGAGCTCTCCAACGAAATGGACGTGCTGCTGCACGCGCTTAAGGGCGTGTCGCTGTACGCCCAGGCCCTGCGCGCCGAAGGGCAAACTGTGGCCCGGAGCGTCACCATGCAGGTCGTGATGGGGCTGTTCGCCACCATTACCAATGCCAACTGGGACGAGGCGGTGATCATCCGGCAGATCACGCAGGCCCTGAAAACCCGCGACGCGCTGCAAAACCAACTGGGCCGCACGCTGAACCACCACAGCGCCACCTTCCAGGTGGGCAGCCGCGCCGAAGTGCTGGAACTTGCGCCGCAGGTCGGTTTTCTGGCCACCGAAAACGAGGACATCCGCTCGCTGCACTCCCTGATTCTTTTCGGCGTCAAGGGCCTCGCGGCTTACTATGAGCACGCCCATAACCTCGGCTTCCATGACGAAACCATCGAAGCGTTCATGGAAGAAGCCCTGGCCGTGACCACCCAGGAGCGCAGCGTCACGGAACTGGTGACCTTTACCCTGAAAACCGGGGAGTACGGCGTAAAAGTCATGGCCCTGCTCGATCAGGCGAACACCAGCACCTACGGCAAACCCGAGATCACCAGCGTCAGCATCGGCACGCGCGGCAACCCCGGCATCCTGGTGTCCGGCCACGACCTGAAAGACCTGGAAGACCTGCTGCGCCAGACCGAGGGCACCGGCGTGGACGTGTACACCCACGGCGAAATGCTGCCCGCCCACTACTACCCTGCTTTCAAGAAATACGCCCACTTCGCCGGCAACTACGGCGGCGCGTGGTGGGAACAGAACCCGCAACTCGAAGCGTTTAACGGCCCCATCCTGTTCACCACCAACTGCATCGTGCCGCTGAAAGCCGGTAACACCTACCTGAACCGCATGTACACCACCGGCGCCAGCGGGTATCCCGGCGCGGCCCACATCCCGGATCGCCCAGAAGGGGGCCAGAAGGACTTCAGCGCCCTCATCGAACAGGCCAGGGGCTGCCCCGCCCCCACGCAGCTGGAAGAAGGCCACATCGTCGGCGGGTTCGCGCACGACCAGGTGATGGCGCTGGCTGACCAGGTGGTGGACGCCGTGAAGACCGGAGCCATCAAAAAATTCTTCGTGATGGCCGGCTGCGACGGGCGGTTCAAGACCCGCAGCTACTACACCGACTTCGCCGAGAGCCTGCCCGACGACACCGTGATCCTGACCGCCGGGTGCGCCAAGTACCGCTACAACAAACTCGACCTGGGCGACATCGGCGGCATTCCCCGCGTGCTGGACGCCGGACAGTGCAACGACTCTTACTCGCTGGCGGTCATTGCCCTGAAACTCAAGGAGGTCTTCGGCCTGGACGACGTGAACGACCTGCCCATCGCTTACAACATCGCGTGGTACGAGCAGAAGGCCGTGATCGTCCTGCTGGCGCTGCTGTCGCTGGGTGTGAAGAACATTCACCTGGGGCCGACCCTGCCCGCCTTCCTGTCGCCCAATGTCGCCCGAGTTCTCGTGGAGAACTTCGGCATCGCCGGCATGGGAACTGTCGAGGACGACCTGCACACCTTCCTGGCCTGACCGGCAGTGAGCGGTGGGCCGTGGGCGCTGGGGACTATCCTCATGGCCCACGGCCCACCGCTTATGGCCCATCACTCATGCCCGCTGTCTTGCCGCATACTGGCAGACAGCACTTTTTGACCGGGGAGGAGAGGGAAGATGTTCTCACAAACAGCCGAGTACGCCCTGCGGGCCGCCGCAAAACTCGCCGCGAACGCGGGTCGTTCCCTCACCAGCGCCGAAATAGCCAGCGAAATGCAGGTGCCCGCCGGGTACATGGCCAAAGTTCTGCAAACCCTCGCCAGGAACGGCATCGTGAAATCGGTGCGCGGCATCGGGGGCGGGTTCAGCCTCGCGCAGGCGCCCGAGACGCTGACCATCCTCGACGTGATCAACGCTGTCGATCCCCTCAAGCGCATCGAACGCTGCCCGCTGGGTCTCCCCGAGCACCAGCAGCTCTGTCCCCTGCACCGCGAACTGGACGCCGCGGTGTGCCACATCGAGCAACAACTGCGCGGCAAGACCCTCGCGGACGTGGTGGATAGCCGCCAGCCCAATGCCTTCCCAGCCGCCGAATAACTTCAGTTCAGAACTGTTTCCCCGGTACGATTTGCTGCGTCCGGGGGTGCTAGTGGGGTTCGTGGTGTTGCTTCTGGTTTATCTGAATTTGCCCGACGGCATTACCCCAGAGTCTTTCAAACGCGACTGCACGGCCGCTGTCGCGCGGAAACTGAAGGACGTTGCGCCTGACCAGTACAGCATTGAAGGCCAGCCCAGCAAACAGTTCCTGATCCGCAACTACACCATGAATTTCCGGGTGCTGAGTGTAGCCACCGGCGTGGAAATGGCCAGAGGCAGCTGCGTCGTGGCGAAAGACAGCCGTGCAGGAGACCGGACGGTTCTCTACCGTTACGTCCCCCAGTCTCCCTGAACTCCCGGTGACACTCTTGCCCCCGGTCTTGCCGTATTATTTGGCCCGGTTTCGCACGGCGTCCGCAGAGGCAAGTTGTCTGCCCTCCGTACCCCGCGCACGGCGAGCCTTACCCCAACTGGAGGAGGACGCCCTCTCATGACTGTCAACCCTGCCCTGAACGGGTCTTTTACCACTGCCGACGCCGCCGAACTGTACCAGGTACCCAACTGGTCCGGCGGGTGGTTCCGCGTGTCCGAGAAGGGCCGCATGGAAGTCACGCCCAGCCCCGGTCTGCACGCGCCGCTGCGCGCAATCGTGGACGAGATCGTGGAGCGCGGCGAGAGCCTGCCCGTCATTTTGCGTTTCCCGCAGGTCATCGCCGGTCGCGTGAAGCAACTGAACGAGGCCTTCCAGTCCGCCATTACCGAGTACAACTACAGCGGCCATTACCAGGGCGTATTCCCGATCAAGGTGAACCAGCGCCGCGTGGTGGTCGAGAGTGTGGCGGCCGCCGGGTACGATTACGCGCACGGGCTGGAGGCCGGCAGCAAGGCCGAACTGGCGCTGTGCCTGGCGCAGAAGATGCACCCGGACGCGCTGCTGTGCTGCAACGGCTTCAAGGACGACGGCTTCATCAAGCTGGCGCTGTGGGGCCGCACGCTCGGCAAGAACGTCGTCATCACCATCGAGAAGTACACGGAACTCGACCGCATTCTCAAACAGGCCAAGGCCCTGGGCGTCAGGCCAGCCGTGGGGGTGCGCTTCAAGTTGCACGCCCGCGGCAGCGGCCAGTGGGAAGAATCTGGCGGGGATCAGGCCAAGTTCGGCCTCAACGCCTACGAACTGCTGCGCGTCGTGGAGCGGCTGAAGGAAGAGGGCATGATCGACAGCCTGGTGATGCTGCATACCCATATCGGCAGTCAGATCACCGACATCCGCCGCGTGAAAGTGGCCGTGCGCGAAGCGGCGCAGACCTACGCGGGCCTGATTGCCGCCGGGGCGGACATGAAGTACCTGAACGTGGGCGGGGGCCTGGGCGTCGACTACGACGGCAGCAAGACCACCTTCTACGCCAGCATGAACTACACCGTCAAGGAGTACGCCGCCGACATCGTGTACACCGTGCAGGAAGTCTGCAAGGCGCGCGAAGTCCCCGAGCCCATCCTGGTCAGCGAGTCGGGCCGCGCGCTGACTGCTCACCACGCCGTCCTGATCATGCCGGTGGTGGACGTGACCGGGCCGACCCGCGACCTCGAGGCTCAGGACTTGATCGTTCCCGACGAGGACAGCCACCAGATCGTGAAGGACATGTACGACATCATGGAAAACATCACCATGCGCAATTACCGCGAATCGTACAACGACGCCGTGGGCGACAAACAGACCCTGCACAACCTGTTCGACCTCGGGTATGTCCACCTGGCAGACCGCGCCAAGGGCGAGGCCCTGTTCAACGCCATCCTGCGCAAGATCGCCAAGCTTATCCAGAGCGAAAAATACGTTCCCGACGAACTGGAAGACCTGCCGAAAGTGCTGGCCGACAAGTACATCTGCAACTTTTCACTGTTCCAGAGCCTGCCGGACAACTGGGCCATTCAGGCGCTGTTTCCCATCGTTCCCCTCGACCGCCTGAGCGAGAAACCCACCCGCCAGGCCACCCTGGTGGACATCACCTGCGACAGCGACGGCAAGATAGAGAAATTCATCGACCTGCGCGACGTGAAAAGCACCCTGACGCTGCACGAACCCGGCGAGAAGCCCTACTACCTCGGCGCGTTCCTGATGGGCGCCTACCAGGACGTGCTGGGCAGCGCCCACAACCTCTTCGGCAAGGTCAGCGAAGCCCACGTGACCGTGCGGCCCGGTGGGAAATTCAACATCGACCTCTTCGTGCGCGGCCAGAAGGCCCGCCGCATGATCGAATCGATGGGCTACGAGGAACCCATGCTGCGCGACGCCATCGAAGACCAGGCCGACGCCGCCATCAAGGTGGGCACCCTGACCGACGATCAGGAACACGAACTGCTCGAAGACTACGGCGAGGAACTCCTGGGCTACACCTACCTGGAATACGAGAACTGAGCAACAGGAAGTTGGGGGCGGTTCCGGTGGGGCCGCTCCTGCCTTTTTTCCCGACTAAAGTGAGAGGGTGCTGCGTTCCGTTGCGTTGTTCGTGCTGGCCGGGCTGGCTGAGATCGGTGGGGGTTACCTGATGTGGTTGTGGCTGCGCGAAGGCCGCAGCGTCTGGCTTGGTCTGCTGGGGGCGTCCATTCTGGTGCTGTACGGCGTGTTGCCCACCCTGCAACCGGAAGCGTTCAACTTTGCCCGCACTTACGCCGCTTATGGCGGTCTGTTCATCGGGCTGTCGCTGTTGTGGGGCAAAGTGGTGGACGGTCACGCGCCCGACACACCCAGTCTGGTGGGGGCGGCGCTGGCGCTTGTGGGCGCGGCGGTTATCGCTTACTGGCCGCGCTGAGCCGCGTCAGCTCACAACGTTCAGTCGATGCCGCTGCCGCCGATTACGTCGTGAATTTCCAGTTCGTTCGGGCGGGGAAAGGCCTCCGGGGGCAGCGTGTTTCCGCCCTTGTGGCCCTCCTTGAAGCCGGGGGCAGTGCGCCAGGCCTCGAAGGCCTCGCGGGACTCCCACAGGGTAAGCACGATAAAAGGTTCGTCCTGAACAGTGGGCTTCAGGATATAGCTGCACAGAAAGCCGGGGCGGTCATCGACCTGACGTGGCCGGGCGTGAAAGCGGGCCTCGAAGGCGGCGTGGTAGTCCGGGTGAACGTAAATGCGGTTGGAAACCGTGATCATGTGCGGCCAGTGTAAGGCCAGGGTAAGGTTTGTGTCGCTGTTCACGCCGTTCATGCCGGAATGCGTTAGGCTTCCTGGGTGATGCCGCCCCGACCCTCTCGCCTGCGCCCCGTGTGGTTGACGGTGGGTTTTTTCCTGACCGGCCTCGGGTTTCTGGGGCTGGTGCTGCCGGGATTTCCTGGCACGGTGTTCTTTATCCTGGCCGCCGCCGCTTTTGCCAAGGGTGACCCGAAATGGGAAGCGTGGCTGCTGTCCCGCCCGGTGGTGGGTGAACTGGTCAGCGATTACCGCGCCGGGCGCGGCATGCCCCTGCGGGCGAAATGGATCGCCTGCGTGTGCATCGTGCTGGCGGTTTCATTCAGCCTGACGCGCATCCCTGTTCTTGTGGGGCAGATCGCGTGGGTACTGGTGGGCCTGGCTGGCATCTGGTTCATCACTCTGCGCACACCGACCAAGCGCCCTTAACCCGGCCGGGCTTGCTGGGCCATCTGGCCGATGCGGCCCGCCCGGGGTTCGGGCATGCTGCTGCGGTGGACGTTCTAAATATTCGCGTACCGGCGTCTCTGGCGGCGCAGTGGCGGGCGTGGCTTGCGCCGCCGCGTCAGCCCTTCTTCCTGACGGCTGGGGAAGAGGAGCGGTTGGGGTTCCCGTGCTTGCCACGTGTCGAGGCCGCGTGGACAGAGGTGGAACGCGATACCTTCACGGTGTGGCGGATCACCCAGGAAGCCGACCGGGTGACGTGGCTGACGTGGAACGATTGGGACGCCCTTTCGCCGTCCGTTCAGCGGGAACTGTTGCGGTTGCAGGTGCGTCACGGGCGTGGAAATGTGCCACTGGGGCGGCATTACGCCGATCTGCTGCCGGGTCTACCGGCGGAGCGGTTGCTGTGGCGGCCTGAGCACCTGACGCCTGAAGTCCTGGCGCGAATCGTGGCGGCGGACGGGCAGGCGTGCCAGCGGGCGCAGGTGCCGCAGCGTGTCTGGGAGCAAGCCGCGCCGGTGCTGCCGCGTGTGCGGGAACTGGCGGGAACGTTCTCTGACGGCGTGGGCAACTGCTTCGGCGCGGTCATGGGCGCGGCAGGTGTGGCGGACGCTGAAGGGCAGTGGGTGGTGCGCGAACCCTTCGAGGCCTTCCTCAGGGAACGCGCCAGGCCAGGCGGACGCGACGACGCCCCTGGTACGCTGCTGGTGTGGCGCAGCGCCGCTGGATCGGTGCAGCATGCGGCGCTCACACTGGGCGGCGGCTGGGCCTTCGAAAAACCTGCGCAGACGTGGTGGACGCCCCGCGTGGTCTTGCCGGTGCGCCAGTTGATCAAGGCAAACCGCGCCCCAGGCCAGAGGCTTGGGCGTTCCGTCCTCAACCCAGCTTGACCATGCGCTTAATGGGCCTTAGTGCCCGCACCCGAATGTCCTCCGGCACGGTCACGCGTGGGGTCAGGGTGCGCAGGCTGTGCAGGATGTTCGTCAGGGTAATCATTTTCATGTACTCGCAGCAGGCGGTGCGGCTGACCGGAATGAATTCCTTGTCCGGCACGTCGTGTTGCAGGCGCGTGACCATGCCTGTTTCGGTCACGACGATAAACTGGTCTGCGCTGCTTTGCTGAGCGCGGTGCACCATGCCTTCGGTGGAGTACAGTTCCAGTTCAGGGTAAAGGGCCAGGATTTTACTGCTGCACCCGCATTCTGGGTGAATCAGCAGCTCCGCGTCCGGGTACTGCCTCTGCTGATGGGCGATGTCCTCGGGGCGAATGGCTTCGTGGACGTGGCAGGCGCCTTGCCAGACGTCCATGTGGCGTCCGGTGTGCCGCATGACGTGCGCGGCCAGGAAACGGTCCGGTGCGAACAGCACAGGCGCGTCTTTCGGAAGACTTTCCACGACAGCCACGGCGTTTCCGGACGTGCAGCAGTAGTCGGATTCGGCTTTCACATCGGCGGTGGTGTTCACATAAGTGACGACCAAGCCGCCGGGATGGTTCTCTTTCCAGGTGCGCAGGGCCTGGGCGGTAATGGTGTCCGCCAGCGAACAGCCGGCCCGCAGGTCGGGCAGCAGCACGGTCTTGTCGGGGTTCAGAATGGCGGCGGTTTCCGCCATGAAGTGAACGCCCGCAAATACGATCACGTCCGCAGCGGTGGCGGCGGCCTGCCGGGACAGGCCCAACGAGTCACCCACGTAATCTGCGATGGCCTGGACCTCCGGGCGCTGGTAATTGTGCGCCAGAATCACGGCGTTCTTCTCTTTTCGCAGTTGATTAATTTCGTCAATGGTGGCCTGGTCGTCTCCCATGACTTCCAATTGCAGCAGGTCACGGTTAGGTGTCTGGGCTGGGGGTACAACAGGGTGATAAGGGTTGCTCATGGGGTGTTCTCCGGAGTGAGGGGCAGGAAATTCAGGCTGATGTCGAGGGCAGGGGCGGAGTGCGTCAGTGCACCTACCGACACGAAGTCCACGCCGCTGGCGGCAATGACGGGCAGGCGCATGAGGGTCACGTTGCCACTGGTTTCCAGCGTGACATGCGGGGCCAGGTGGTTTCTGAGCTGCACCGCGTGCGTGAGCTGCTCGTCACTGAAGTTGTCCAGCATAACGCGCTCGGCTCCGGCATTCAGGGCTTCTTCCAGGCCACTCAAATCCGGGACTTCACACAGGACTTTGAGCAGGTAACCCGCCTCGCGCGCTTGCTGAACGGCGGCAGTAATGCCCCCGGCCGCCACGATGTGGTTGTCCTTGATCAGGATGCCGTCGTCCAGGCCGATACGGTGGTTCAGGCCCCCGCCGCAGCGCACGGCTTCTTTCTCCAGGTCGCGCCACAGTGGCGTGGTCTTGCGCGTGTCCAGGAGGCGCGTGTGCGACTCGCCCAGCGCGTTCACATAACGGCGCGTGGTGGTGGCGATCCCCGACAGGCGTTGCAGCAGATTCAGCGCCACGCGCTCCCCGGACAGGAGGCTGCGGGCAGGGCCGTGCACCGTGCCGAACCCCCCACGTTCACGCTGGTCGCCGTCTTTCGCCTCCCAGACAACGGTGACACGCTCGTCCAGCAGGGCGAAGACGCGGGCGGCGACAGCCAGGCCGCTCAGTACGCCCGGCTGTTTCAGCAGAAATTGTGCGCTGGCAGGCGTGTCCGCGCGAACGGTGCTCTGTGTGGTCACGTCACCACGGCCCAGGTCTTCGGCCAGGGCGGCTTGAATACGGTCATCCAGGGTCAACATAGGTTCCTCTTCAAGGGGGGAGCTGTACTGTTGGTGTGCGGCACGCTGTTCAGCACGGTTTCTTGCCCACTGCGGTGAATGATTGTGTGCATAGGCGCGGTTCCGTCCGGGAAATCCACGCGGGCATGGCCGCCCCGCGATTCTTGGCGGGCCAGTGCGGAGCGCAGCAAAAGCGGGGCCAGTTCCCGTAGATTGCCCGCCTCAAGGTTCGGTATGCTCGGTTCGGCCGTCACTTCGGGAGGCGGCAGGGCATCCAGGGCACTCAGGCCGGAGCGCAGCAGCGCCTCGCCCCGGATCAGACCTGCCGCCTGTCCCATGATCTGCCGTACTGCCTTTACCACCTGCCTATCAGCCACACCCACGGAAGTGGCTTCGCCCCAGTCCGGCGCAGGGTGAGGATCATCCAGCGCGGCATTTGCGGCGCGTTTCCCAAATACCAGTCCCTCAGACAGCGAGTTGCTGGCCAGGCGATTGGCGCCATGTAGCCCGGAAGAGGCCACCTCACCCGCCGCGTACAGACCGGGCAGGCTGGTTCGCCCATGCAGGTCGGTCTGCACGCCCCCAATGGTGTAATGCACGGCTGGCTCCACTGGAATGGGGTCGCGGCCCAGATGCAGCCCCAGTTCTGCCAGCGAGGCCGTGACCGTGGGGAAACGCCGCGCCAAAAAGGACTCGCCCAGATGACGTAAATCCAGGAAAACGTTGCCGGTACGTTCACGTTCCGCAGCGATGGCGCGGGCCACCACGTCTCGCGGGGCCAGTTCCAGCAGCGCGTCATAGCGCGACATGAAACGTTCCCCCATTGCATTCACTAGAAAAGCCCCCTCACCACGGGCCGCTTCTGTGACCAGCCGCGCCCGGTTCCCGGTGACGACGGCGGTGGGGTGAAATTGCACGAACTCCAGGTCGCGCAGAACCGCCCCCGCCCGGAAAGCCAGCGCCAGACCATCTCCCGTACCTTCCGGCGGTGCCGTTGTGACCGGGAATAACCCGCCGTAGCCGCCAGATGCCAGCAGCACCCCGCCTGCCCGAACCATCACCGGTTCTGTGGGGGTCAACAGGTCGGCGCCGACCACCCGCCCGTTGCGAACACGTAGATTGCGAACGAAAGTGCTTTCCAGTAAATGTAACCCCGCTGCACGGGCCTTTACCAGCTGTGTGCTCAGGGCGGAACTGATGGCCCAGCCCGTCGCGTCTCCGACATGGCGAATACGCGGCACACTGTGGCCCCCCTCCAGCGTCAGGTCCTGACCGAACGGCACGCCAGCTTTCCGCAGGCCATCCACCAGCTCCCGCGCCTCACGGACGAACACGTTCACGGTGGTCTTGTCGCACAGGCCGCGCCCGGCCCGCACCGTGTCGGCCGCGTGCACTGCGTCGTCCTGGCCGTTCACGGGCGCAGCAATCCCCCCTTGTGCCCAGCAGGTTGAACCGCCCCGCAAGGCCCCTTTGGTCACCAGCAGCACCCGCGCTCCCCGTGTTGTGGCGGTCAGGGCCGCGAATGCTCCGGCCACGCCGCTGCCTATGACCAGCAAATCCACCTCCACCTTCCGCATGAGGACAAGCGTACTGTCATCTTCCGGTCAGGCGCTGTGCGGTTGCTGCGGTGTCACCCACCCAGAGGCACCTCAAACTGCACAGCGCACCGTTATTTCGGACAGTCTGCCCTTGCCACGCCGCTGTCCCCGACTTGCACTGTGGGGTAACAGGATTTCCAAGAGATGTTTCATCAGCCTTCCAACCCTTCGGCGCCGAAAGAACTGCGCCGACAAGAAAAGGAAACAGTGTCACGGACGTGAAATCATCCTATACCCCTTAAAAAAAGAGCAGGGCAGGATGGTCACTGGGTACAAAAATCGGTGTCCCGAGGTACAGCGGTGCCGAGGCTAGCCGCGCGGACACCAGTCAGCCTTTGTCAGCCTTTCCCGTCACAGGCACGCCGCACAGATGTGGCAGCGGGCGGTCAAGCCGTTCTTTACCTGGAGAAGTGTGGACTCGTTCATAGAAATGCTGCTCAAGTACGTATGAAACGGCAACGGCTTGGGCTGCGTCAATCCGCTGGTTGATGACAACGCCCTGGCATCATTCGAGGCGCCCTTCATCTGACAAAAGTTGCCCTCTTGATCCCGGCCTGTGGTGCGGCGCACCCTGGGGCATGAACAGCGGCACGCCGCATTACGCGCTGGATCAGATGACCGAGGATGCCTGGCGGATGTTCCGCATCCTGGGCGAATTCAGCATCGGGTTTGACCGCATGGCCCACCAGCAGGTTTCGCTGGTCACGGTGTACGGCAGCGCCCGCACGCCGCTGACCGACAGGTACTACGGCCTGTCCGAGGAACTGGTGGTACGCGCCGGGTTCGGCGTGGTCACGGGCGGCGGCCCCGGCATCATGCAGGCCGCCATCTCTTTCGTCGGTGAGGCCCACTGGCGCGGCCTGGTGGAGTGGTTCAGCACGTCCCTCGTGCAAAACGGGGCCATCGCCCCGGACGGCCTGAACCTTTTCAAACTGATAGATGACGTGACCGCCATTCCCGCCGACGTCCTGAACTACCGCGACCCCGCGCAGGTGGACGGCTTCAAACGCCCCACCGCACTGGAACGGTGAAGGGCCGAGGGACTGGCCGGCAGGGGCGGCCAAGGGGAGCCGTTTACATCGCCAGGGCCGTAACCCGGCGGCGTTCCGGCAGGGCCGCCAGGAGCACGCTGGCCAGAATAAGAGCCGCCCCCGCTGCCTGGGGCGCACTGAGTCTGCTGTGCGCCACGAAGTAGTCGAGCATCAGGGCCGTGAAGGGGCTGAGCGGCCCCAGCAGGCTCACCTGCTGCACGGGCAGGACGGTCAACCCGCGTTGCCACAGAATGGCGGTCACGGCGGTGCCGATCAGGGTCAGGAAAGCCAGCGCCGCCCAGCCGGCAGCGTTCACGTGTCCCAGCGCAGCGAAGCTTCCCAGGCTCAGGGGCAGCAGCATGAGCCCGCCCATAACCAGCTCCCAGGCGGCCTGATCGGCAGGTTTCGCACCGGGCGGCAACCCCCAGCGTTTGAAGAGCACCACGCCCAGCGCGTTGACCAGCGCAAACCCCACGGCGTACAGAATGCCCAGAGGACTCAGTGTGACTTTGGCGGTCAGGCTGATGAGCGCCACCCCCAGCAGACCCGCCGCTGCCAGCGCCAGATTCCGGGCACTGGGACGCTGCCTTAGCAACGGCCACGCCAGCAGAACGACCAGCATGGCAGTGCTGCCGCCGATGGTGGCGGCCACCCCGCCCGGCAGGTGCAGCGCAGCGGCGTACAGCAGCACAAAAAACAGGCCCTGGCGCAGCAGCCCCAGTATGGCTACGCGGCCCCACCACCCGCGGGGCGGCAGGCGGCGCGGAAACAGGATCAGCAACAGGAACCCGGCGGGCAGAATGCGTAATGTTCCCAGCAGCGGGGCGGGCAGCTCATTCAGGTACGTGGTGGTGATCAGGTACGTGCTGCCCCACACCAGCGGAGCCAGAGCGGTCAGCAGCATTACCGGGTTCATGCGGAAAGTATAGCCATTTTATTTCGTCGTCGAAATAAGCCCGCTGGCTTATCCTGACTCTATGAACACCGCGCGCCTGCTCGACCGCATTGTGCAGGACTGGGCCGCCGCCTCGCCCGGCACGGACGCCGTGACCATGCGCCGCTGCATTCTTCTGAAACGGACTGCTGGCGCCGTTGCCGACGAGATCGAGCGTGTACATCAGCAACACGGCCTGAATCACGCGCTGGCCGACCTGCTGTTTACCCTGTACCGCAGCGCCCCACCTGAGGGCATGACGCCCGGCGAACTCACGGAACTCGCGGCGGTGACGCCCAGCAGCATTACTAACCGCATTGATAGGGTGGTGCAAGAAGGCCTGGTCGAGCGCACCACCGACCCGCACGACGCCCGCTCGCGCCGCATTCGCCTCACGCCAGCCGGACGGGCCAGCGTCGAAGCCCATCTGCCGGCACACGTCAGCAATGAACAGCACCTGCTTTCCGGCCTGACGCCCGATGAGCAGCAAACACTGGAAGACTTGCTGCTGAAACTCGTGGGGCATCTGGAGCACCGCACAGGCGAACGCTGACTGTTCACCGCTTACGTTAATAACGTCTCCTTGGTTTTAAGCGCGAATGCATGAGGAACCCGGCAAAATAGGCAATCAAGGAGAATCCTCATGCCCGAACAACCCGATCTGTTTGGCACGGCCCGCGAACGCAAATCCCTGATGCCCGCCGGACTGCCCCAGAGCTGGCAGGACGCCCTGGGGGGCGAGTTTGCCGCCCCTTACTTCCACGAGCTGAAGGACTTTCTGGTGCAGGAACGCCGCGAGCACACCATCTACCCCCCGGCGCCTGACGTGTTCAACGCCCTGCGGTACACGCCGCTGGAGAACGTGAAAGTCCTGATTCTGGGGCAAGACCCTTACCACCGCCCCGGACAGGCGCACGGCCTCAGTTTCAGCGTGCGCCCCGGCGTCCCCGTTCCCCCCAGCCTGCGCAACATCTACAAGGAATTGCGTGAGGACATTCCCGGCTTCACCGCGCCCCGCCACGGCTATCTGCGCGCCTGGGCCGAACAGGGCGTGCTGCTGCTGAACGCCGTTCTGACCGTTCGCGAAGGCCAGGCGAACAGCCACCAGGGCAAAGGCTGGGAGACCTTCACCGATGCCGTCATTCGCGCCGTGAATGCCAGAGAGGAGCGCGTGGTTTTCGTTCTATGGGGCGCTTACGCCCGCAAGAAAGCCAAACTGATTACCGGTAAGCAGCACGTCATCATCGAGTCCGCGCACCCCAGTCCCCTCAGCGAAGCCAAATTCCTGGGCACGCGCCCCTTCAGCAAGGTCAACGCCGCCCTGGAAGAAGCCGGACGCGGCGCCATCGACTGGCAACTTCCCGCACAAGTCGGCGAGTGAGAGAACGCCCCGCTGCCCAGAGTCCTTGCCAGGCGAGCGGCAGAACATCTATAAACGACTGGCCGAGCCTCCACACTGTTCACTGGAGGCCGACCCGCGGCTCTTAAACGGGCCTCTCCTCGACGCTTCCGTTTCCGGTGGCCCACACCCGGGTGGCGACCCCGGCCACCAGCCGGCGGTCATGGCTGGCGAGGAGGACGGTGCCGGGGAAGCTGGTCAGCAGGTCTTCCAGGGCTTCGATCATGCGGATGTCCAGGTGGTTGGTGGGTTCGTCGAGCACCAGCACCTGCGCCCGCGTGACGCTGAGGCGGGCGAGGCTCAGGCGCGTGCGCTGCCCGCCAGACAGGTCGGCCAGCGCGAAGGCCGGGCCGGGGAGGTGCACCTGCGCGGCCACCTCGAAAAGCTGGTGCGGCGTCAGGGCCGGGTTGGCGTCCAGCAGGGCGTCTCCCACCGTGTTCAGGCCGCGCAGTTCCTCGCCGTGCTGCCCGGTCACGTACAGGGTCAGGCCCGCGCCCCACTTCACTTCGCCCGTGTGCGGCAGGTGGCCCAGCAGCGCAGCAATCAGGGTGCTTTTGCCGCTGCCGTTGGGGCCTGTCAGCGCGATTCGGTCACCACGCCGGACGTGCAGACTGACCCCGCTCAGCACGGCGTGACCGTCACGTTCCACGCTCAAGTCCTTAACGGTCACGACTTCGGCTGCGCCGGGCGGGGCCGGTGGCAGGTCAAGGCGCACCATTCGCCTGTCCTGAAAGGGTTTGCTGACCGCCTGCGCGTCCAGACGATCAATCTGCTTTTGCATGGCTTTTGCCCGCGCCGAGAAAATCTGTTGCCCACGCTCCGACTTGAACGTGGAACGGAATTTGTCACTGTCCTTGGCGCGTTTGCGGTTCTCCTCCACGCTCCCCTTGCTGGCCTGCCGCCGCTGTTCCTCCTCAAGGGCGGCTTTCTTGCGTTTATAAGCGTCGTAATGGCGCTCCTGGGCTTCACGCAGGGTGGCTTTCAATGCCATGGCCGCGCTGTAATTCCCAGGGTAAACCGTCAGCGTTCCGCGCTCCAGTTCGGCTGTCCGGGTCGCCACGGCATCCAGAAAAGCCCGGTCATGACTGGCCAGGATGAACGCCGCGCCCGACGCCTGAATCCATCCCTCAAGCCATTTCGCACCGTCCAGATCGAGGTGGTTGGTCGGTTCGTCCAGCAGGTAAACGTCCGCCGGGGAAAGCAGCAGGCGCGCCAGCATCACGCGCCTCACCTGACCGCCCGAAAGCTGATCCGTTCGTGCCGACGCTTCCAGCCCCAGACCGTTCAGGACGGCGTTCGCTCGCGCCCCAAAGTCGTAACCGCCCAGCGTGCGGTAAAATTCCTCGGCTTCAGAAAACTCGGTCAGGTTCTGCTCTGAGGCGTCACCGAGGCGTTCGGAGGCGCTTTCAAAAGCCACCCTCGCCCGCGTCAGTTCCGGCGGTGTCACTGCCTCCAGCACGCGTTCCTCACCCACATCGGCCTGCTGGGTCAACAGTGCCAGGCGCCCCGCCCGCGTCACTGCCCCTGCATCCGGCGCGTCCAAGCCCGCCAGTACGCGAAAGAGCGTACTTTTCCCACTGCCGTTCTCCCCGATCAGGGCCAGGCGGTCACCCGTACCCACCTCGATATCCACACCATCAAAAATAGTGACGTCGCCAAACACACGGGCGACACCCGACGCACGCAAAAGCAAAACAAACCTCCCAGCAGATCAACGCCGCCCAGGCCTGGGCAGCCAGCGAAAAACATTTGATCCGGGGTCAGTTACGCAACGTCACCAATCCTTTGAAAGAGGGAAAACCGAACAACCAGGAAACCCGGTGTTATGGGCAGCATAAGGCACGGCCGGCGCAGTAGGCCAGATGGCGCAGGGCCGACAACCCGGTGGAGCAAGGGATGAGGACGCTGCACCTTGTCCAGTCTGGAGAGGGACGCAGGTGAAGGTGACACCCACCGGGAGTCTCAGGGGCGCGTCAGCACGTAGTAGGCGCGGTTCGGCTCGCGCGCCAGGTCGGTCACCACATACCCATGCGCCAGCGCTGTACTCAGCGCGTCCCGGAGCGCCAGTCGCCAGGCCAGTTTCTCGGGACCGTGCGTTTCCTGAAGCGGAACTTCGACAAGCAGCGTCTCCCCATTCAACTCCGCGCCCTGTTTTTCTGGCCGGCCTTCCGCGTTGGCCTTCAGCAGCTCAACCCCAGCGGGGGCCGGAGCGAGTTTTTCGGTGCCGGGTCGGGTCAAGTCCCATTCGATCAGGAGGCGGTCGGCGGGAAAGGCCGTGGCGCTGTCCGTGCCCATGGCGTACCAGTCCGGGCGATACTCGGTGGCTTTCGCGCCGAGCTTCCCGAGGTTCAGGCGGGCGTTGCGCGTCACCAGTGGGTCAAACGTCCACGTCATGCGCTTCAGGCCCTGCGCCAGGGCGCGTTCACGCTGGGCGTGCTTGAGGGCCACTGCCATACCGGAACCGCGCCAGTCGGGGTGAACAGCGAGCAGGTGAGAGTGGTGCCACAGTTCGCCGTTCACCCAGGCTGGGAAGCCGTAAGCGAAACCGGCGGCGGGCGCCCCCTCCTGGTCTGCAGGGTAAGCGGCCAGGACGATGCCTCCCGTGGCCGCGCTGATGCGCAGCATGGTGGCCGGCAAAACCTCCAACTCCGGGTAGCCCCACGCGGCCTGCTGGACGTTTTCCAGTTCCCGCATGCGCCACGGGTCGGTCACGTCCCGGATGACGAAGGCGCGGGTGGTCAAGCGTGCTGCTCCTCGTGCAGTTCGGCGATTCTGGCAATGAATTCGCGGTTGAGGCTCACCCCCGTGCCGGGGCCGCTGGGAACAGGCATCAGGCCATCGGCGGCTTCGAGGGGTTCGTTGATGATGTCCTGTTCCCAGTAGCGGCTGGCGCTGCTGGTGTCGCCGGGCAGTTTGAAGTTGGGCAGGGTGGAGAGGTGGATATTGTGCGCGCGTCCGATACCGCTTTCGAGCATGCCGCCGCACCACACCGGTGCACCGAAACTCGCGGCGATGTCGTGTACGCGCCGGGCCTCGGCGTGCCCACCCACGCGGCTGACCTTCAGGTTGATGACCCCGCCCGCATGCATGGCGAGGGCTTTGCGGGCGTCCTGGGCACTGGTGACCGATTCGTCAAGGCACAGGGGCGTGCGGATGCGTTTTTGCAACTCGGCGTGGTCCGGCAGGTCATCCCACGCCAGGGGCTGCTCGATATACACCAGGTCGTACTCGTCCAGGGCGCGCAGCCGGCCGGTGTCGGCCAGGGTATAGGCGCTGTTGGCGTCCACCGTGAGTTTGATGTCGGGGAAGGCCTCGCGGGCAGCGCGAACCGGTTGGATGTCCCAGCCGGGTTTGATTTTCAGCTTGATACGGCGGTAGCCCTGCTCGACGTGCCTGCGAACGATGTCGACGGTGGCCTGCTCGTCGCTTTGAATTCCCAGGCTGACGCCGACCTCCACCTTCTCTTTGCGCCCCCCAAGCAACTGCCCCAGGGGAACTTCGAGGGTTCTGGCCCATAAATCCCACGCGGCCATTTCCACCATGGCGCGGGCCATCTTGTTGCCCCGAAAGTCGCCCAGGGCGTCGTAGAGGGCTTCCGGGTTGGCAAAGGTCTTGCCAAGAATGCGGGGCAGGAACACCGCCTTGAGGAGATGCAGCGCGCCGGTAATGGTTTCCTCGCGGTACATGGGTGCGGCTTCCATGGTGCCTTCGGCCACGCCTTCCAGGCCGTGGCCGTGCAGCACGAGCAGCGGCACCACTTTTTCGGTCTGCACGCCGAAACTGGTCTCGAAACGGAACTTGAGGGGCAGCCTGACAATGATCACTTCAGCCGATTCGATTTTCAACATGCCTTTCAGTATGAGCCGCCGATGATGTTGCCGGGGGAGGCGGAGTGGACAGCCTCTGCTAAAGCCCTACGGCATCGGGATTTCCAGCCCAGCGAAATGGATGAAGGCGGCATCAGCCCCAGGCAGTTGACAGATTGAAGCCAGGCCCGTATAGTTTCTGAGCCTCGAACGCGAGGCGAGCAGAATGAAAAAAGAAGAGCAGCAAAAGCGAGAGCAGGAACACCCGACAGGGTGAGCGAGCGGCTAACCGCGAGGTTGGCTCCAGATTCGCGCAAGGAACCTACGGGTTCACACAAGCCCTACGGGGCAAGCCAAGCGAAGTGAAGACTGACCTTGGATCA
>NZ_SMMH01000018.1 GCF_004634215.1 Deinococcus fonticola
GGGCGCGGATTGCGTTGGGGGCAGGTGAAAACCTGGACGGCCTTACGCTTGAAGGTGGCCCTCATCGTTGCCGCCTACAACTTACGCTTCGCACCTCCGCCCTTCGTTGTCAACCCCTAATCGCCGTAAAACCGCTTTATATGAAAACCATATTCTTCTTTCCTAATCTTCGACAGTGACAAAAGGCCCGGTCAGACGCTTTTTATCTTGAAAGAAAAGAGAGTTGTAAGCCATTCGGCGCATGTTGGCCGGCCGGTGGCCGTTTAAGCTGCATGCAAAGGAGTTCAGCATGAGACACCCCTGCCTTCCCCCCGTTTACGCCTTCTCTCGCGGAGGTTCCGACGTTTCATGCGATTCCCTAGACGTGTTGCTTGCAGCTTAAAACTGAACAGGTTGTGCCGGGAAACCCGCGTGGACGTGCAGCCCGCCGCGTTTCCTGGAGCATCCTGTTTTGAATTCCCCGCTTAACACTTTCCTCTTCTACTACCGCCCTTACCGCCTGACGCTGTTCATCGACCTGCTGTGCGCCAGCGTGGTGGCAGGCATTCTGCTCATTTACCCGCTGTGCGCCGGGTATGTCACACGCACTGTGCTGGACAACCCCGGCCCGGAAGCGTGGGGGCAACTGGTGCGCGTGGGCGTGTTCATGCTGGGCCTGCTGGCCGTGCAAATTGCCGCGAATACCTTCGTGGACTACCAGGGCCACATGATGGGCACGTTCATCGAGCGCGACATGCGCCGTGATCTGTTCGCGCACCTGCAAAAGCAATCTTTCGCATTCTTTGATTCGCGCCGTACCGGGCAACTCATGAGCCGCGTCACCAATGACCTGTTTGATGTCGGGGAACTGGCTCATCACGGCCCGGAAGACCTGTTCATTGCCGTGCTGCTGTTCACAGGCGTGTTCGTGATCCTGCTGAACCTGAACCCGGCCCTGACGCTGCTGCTGTTCGCCTTTCTGCCGTTCATGGCCGCTTACGCCATTTACTTCAACATCAGGTTGAACCGCGCCCTGCTGCAAAGTCGCGCCCGCATTGCGGACGTGAACGCCCAGGTCGAGGATACCCTGGCGGGCATTCGCGTGGTGCAGTCCTTCGCGGGCGAAAAGCTGGAACAGGGCCGTTTCAACGGTGAAAACCAGCGATTCGTGAACAGCCGCCGCATGGAGTACCGTGCCGAGGCTTACTTCTACCAGGGCATGACACTGTTCACGCAACTGATGAGTATCGCCGTGCTGGTGTTCGGCGGGCTGTACATTCTGCGCGACAGTTTGACCCTGCCGGAACTGGTGACTTACCTGATGTGCGTGGGCATCCTGATGGAACCCATTCGCCGTTTCGTGAATCTGGCGCGGCTTTTGCAGGAGGGCGTGACGGGCTTCCAGCGTTTCCGCGAGTTGATGCTGATCCAGCCGGACATCATAGACGCCCCGGACGCAAGGATCATTCAGAAACCGCGTGGTGACATCGAGTTCCGTGACGTGTCGTTCCAGTACCCCGGCACGCCCCGCCCGGTGCTCAGGAACATCAACCTGAACATCAGGTCGGGCGAGTTCGTGGCGCTGGTGGGCACGTCCGGCGTGGGCAAAAGCACGCTGTGCGCCCTGATTCCCCGCTTCTACGAGGTGACGGACGGCGAAGTCTGCCTGGATGGCACGCCCATTTGTAACATCACGCTAGAGTCCTTGCGGCGCAGCATCGGCGTGGTGCAACAGGACGTGTATTTGTTCTCCGGCACGGTCATGGAGAACATCAGGTACGGCAGACCCGACGCCACGGAAACGGAAATTATCCAGGCGGCGAAGCAGGCCGGAGCGCACGAGTTCATTACGGCCCTGCCGGGCGGGTACGATACGGACATCGGTCAGCGCGGCGTGAAACTGTCCGGCGGGCAAAAACAACGCCTCAGCATTGCTCGCGTGTTCCTGAAAGACCCCAGCATCCTCATTTTCGACGAGGCCACCAGCGCACTCGACAACGAATCCGAGCGAGTGGTGCAGGAGTCACTGGAGAGGCTGGCAGCGCATCGCACCACCCTCGTCATCGCCCACCGCCTGAGCACCGTGCGGAACGCCCAGAGAATCGTCGTTCTGACCGAGAACGGCATTGCCGAGGAAGGCACGCACGACCAACTCATGCAGGGGAATGGGGTTTACGCGCAGTTGCAGGCGGTCGGGGCCCGACTTTGACCGTCAGCGTTTTTCCTGATCTGCCGGCAGGAGACCAGGATTCGCGTCCGTGCGCGAGCGCAGAAACCGCTGCTGTGTTTCCCAGGCGCGACGCTGCGCTGAACCATCGGAACTGCCTGCAATGGCGCGGACTTCCTCAAGAGCACGGTTCAACTCGCTGACATTCTGGTCTTCGGGGCGCTGCGCTTTCCAGGCTTCCACCGTGCCGGGCAGGTAATCCGTCAGCGCCTGACGGGCATCGAACGCCGCTTTCACGTTGCCACGCCGTTCGGCTTCCACCATCGCCAGTTCCAGTTCCTCCACGGCAGCCATGACCTGCCCGGCCTGCATGGGCGGCAGACCACGGCACAGCGCCCGCACGTCCAGTTCGGAGATTTTCTCGCCCTGCGCCTCGGTGGGTAAGGCCTGGGGGGCCGGGTGCGGGTCGGCTGCGTCGTTCCACTGGGGCATCTCGTGCAGCGGAACCTGGTGGCCCCGGCTCAGCAGCAAGATCGCCAGGCCCGCCAGCAGAATCACCACGGTCATCAGGAAAGCGTTGCCGAAAATGCCCACCAGCGCCAGCGCACCGACCACCAGGCCCAGGCCGCTGCGGGCTTCGCGCGATTGCAAGAACGCCTGAAGCCGCCATCTGAAATCGCCACTCATCCCTGCCAGCACAAAGAAAGCCGCCACCACGGCAAAGAGTGTGAACGCCACGAAGGCATTACCGAAAATCAGGGAAATGGCGGTCATCCCGATCAGGAGTCCCCCGATGGCTTCGGCGGGCCTCTTGAGTTTCTTGCGTTGTTGAACGGTTGTCATTGGGGTGTCGTTCATGCCGGTTCCTCCTGGGGGCGAGGTGTTCTTGAACTGCTGCTGATCGTAACGTGCCTGACTGACATTACGCGGTCTACGCTCCGAAGTTGCACGCTGAACAGGTCTGAAGTGCAGACCACATCGAGACTTCAGCACCTGCCACTGGAAAGGGTATAGAAGGGACGGCGCATGTGCCCCCTCAGGCTTCTGGATGGCGGCGCGCGGGCTGACCGGCACATTAACATTCCCTCAACATCAAACTTGAGTCTAATACGCTCAAGTCTATTGACTCTTCTGGATTGTGGTCGTATGATACTTCCTGTTTAAGACTGCTGCCTACAACGGCTGCAAATCCCCATACACAGAGGAGTCAACTCATGGCTAAAGCTGTTGGAATCGACCTCGGCACCACCAACTCCGTCATCGCCGTCATGGAAGGCGGACGCCCCGAAGTTATCGTGAACGCTGAAGGTGGCCGTACCACCCCCAGTGTCGTCGCCTACAAAGGTGACGAGCGTCTGGTCGGGCAGATCGCCCGCCGTCAGGCCGCCCTGAACCCCGCCGCGACCCTGTTTGAAGTCAAGCGCTTCATCGGCCGCCGCTGGGACGAAGTGAAAGAAGAAGCCGGACGCAGCCCCTTCACCGTGAAGGAAGGCCCCGGCGGCAGCGTGCGCATCACCGTGAACGGCCAGGATCTGGCCCCCGAGCAGGTCAGCGCCGAAGTCCTGCGCAAAATGGTCGCCGACGCCAGCGCCAAACTGGGTCAGAAAATCACCGACGCGGTGATTACCGTGCCCGCGTACTTCGACAACAGCCAGCGCGAAGCCACCAAGCAAGCCGGGGAAATTGCCGGCCTGAACGTGCTGCGCGTTATCAACGAACCCACCGCCGCGGCCCTGGCCTACGGCCTGGAGAAGAAAGGCAACGAAACTGTGCTGGTGTTCGACCTGGGGGGCGGCACGTTCGACGTGACCATCCTGGAACTGGGCGACGGCGTGTTCGAAGTGAAATCCACCGCCGGCGACACCCACCTGGGCGGCGCGGACTTCGACCACCGCATCGTGGATTGGCTGGCCGAGGAGTTCCAGAAGGAGCACAACTTCGACCTGCGCAAGGACAAGCAGGCCCTGCAACGCCTCATCGAAGCGGCTGAAAAGGCCAAGATCGACCTGTCGAACGCCTCCGAGACCACCATCTCGCTGCCCTTCATCACCTTCGACCCGGAAACGCGCACCCCCATGCACCTGGAGCGCACCCTGACCCGCGCCAAGTTCGAGGAACTGACCGCCGACCTGCTGCGCCGCGTGCGTAAGCCCGTCGAGCAGGCCCTCAGCGACGCGAAACTGGACGCCAGCAAGATTGACGAAGTGATCCTGGTGGGCGGCAGCACCCGCATTCCGGCGGTCAAGCGCATCGTGCAGGAAATCACCAAGAAGACCCCCAACGAGTCGGTCAACCCCGACGAAGCCGTGGCCCTCGGTGCCGCCGTGCAGGCCGGGATCATCCAGGGCGACGCCAGCCTGGGCGACATCGTGCTGGTCGACGTGACCCCGCTGACCCTGGGCGTGGAAGTCAAGGGCGGCATGATCGCCCCCATGATCACCCGCAACACCACCGTCCCCGCCAAGAAGACCGAGATCTACACCACCGCCGAGAACAACCAGCCCGGCGTGGAAATCAACGTCCTGCAAGGCGAACGCCCCATGGCCAGCGACAACAAGAGCCTGGGCCGCTTCAAACTCGAAGGCATTCCCCCCATGCGGGCCGGACAGCCCCAGATCGAAGTGACCTTCGACATCGACGCCAACGGTATTCTGCACGTCACCGCAAAGGAAAAAACCAGCGGCAAGGAAAGCAGCATCCGCATCGAGAACACCACCACCCTCGACAAGAGCGACGTCGAGCGCATGGTGAAGGAAGCCGAGCAGAACGCCGCCGCCGACAAGACCCGCAAGGAAAAAGTCGAGAAGCGCAACCAGCTCGACAGCCTCCGCGTGCAGGCCATCCAGCAGATCGAGGAAAACGAGGGTGCCGCCCAGGACGCCAAGGACAAACTGAAAGCCGCCGCCGACGAGGCCGAAGAAGCCGTCCGCAGCGACGACGACACCAAGATCGCCGACGCCCAGAAGAAACTGGAAGAAGAACTGCGCACCTTCATGACCGCCCAGCAGCAGGCCGGGCAAGGCCAGGCGGACGCCGGACAGGGACAGGTCCAAAGCCAACCCAAAGCCGACGACGACGTGATCGACGCCGACTTCAAACCCGCGGAGTAACCCCCTTTTAGCGAAACGGTAGGGTAAAACCAAAACCCAGTAGGGGAGAGGACGGTTCACAGCCCCCTCTCCCTTATGCTTCAGCGCCCATAATGGTGGGCAATGTTCTGGAAGCGAGGAAACAAAATGACCGACGACAACAAGAAAAACGGCCAACCCGAGAACGAGAACATCAAATTCGACGCCGAACCCGTCGCCGAAACGGACAACATGGACGAGGACGCCGACTTCCAGATGCCCGAGGGCTTCCCCGACATGGATGCCGATTTAATGGATGCCGGCATGCTGGGGCAGGTGCAGGAGATGATGGGCAAACTCCAGAAGGCCGACGAACTGGAGAAGGAAAACGCCGACCTGAAAAACCGCCTGGGCCGCCTGGCCGCTGACTTCGAGGGCTACCGCAACCGCACCGGAATCGAGACCGCCGAAGCCGAAGGCAAAGGGGTCAGCAAAGCCGCCGAAGCCCTGATGCCCGTGTACGACGACGTGGAACGCGCCCTAACCGCAGGCGTGGACGACCCCGCCAAACTGATTCCCGGCGTGCAGGCCGTGCAGAGTAAAGTCCTGAGCATTTTTGCCACCCTGGGTCTGGAAGCCACCGGACGTGAAGGCGAGACCTTCGACCCGCAGTGGCACGAAGCCATTCAGGTCGTGCCCGGCGACGAGGACGAAGTGATCGTGCAGTGTTACCAGCTCGGCTTCAAGATGGGCGACCGGCTGGTGCGCCCGGCGCGGGTCGTGGTGAGCCGCAAGGGGTAAGTGGTGAAGGGGTCGAGGAGTCCAGAAGTCGAGAAGTCGAGGCGTGTGGGGCTTTTCTCGACCCCTCGACTCCTTGACCTTTCGACTGACAAGGGAGGTCACCATGTCTGACCCCCTGCACGGCGTCACTTTGGAACGCATCGTCACGCATCTTTTCGACGAGTACGGCTGGGACGAACTGGCCCACCGCGTCCCAGTCAAGTGTTTCCAATCGAATCCCAGTGTGACGAGCAGCCTGAAGTTTCTTCGCAAAACGCCGTGGGCGCGGGAGCAGGTGGAAGGCGAGTATGTCAAGCTCCTGCACCGTGAGGACGCCAACCCGGTGATCGAGGCCGTGAAGCGCGGGCAGCCTGTCAACACGGCGGGCGTGAGCCAGAGCAAACTGCACGCGGGCCTGGGCTGGATGCTGCGGCACGTGCCGCAGAACGCCGAGAACCTGCGCCTGTACTTCCTG
The DNA here is from genome assembly GCF_004634215.1 of Deinococcus fonticola. Lineage (NCBI taxonomy): Bacteria > Thermotogati > Deinococcota > Deinococci > Deinococcales > Deinococcaceae > Deinococcus > Deinococcus fonticola. Next base: position 6,470 of record NZ_SMMH01000018.1, read on the forward strand.
CCCATCCTGGCGGCGGTGCAGGACGTGAATTTCTGGCCCGACTCGGAGACCATGCCGCTCATTAACCTGACCATCGAAAAATTGCACCTGGGCGCAGGCGACGACGAAATCGGTTTCCTGGCGGAACTGGTGAAGCGCGGCGCAGACGTGAACGGCACGCGCTTCTGGCCGCCGCTGATGCACACCGTGGACGTGGAGGGTCAGGCGTACCGCACTCACACCCGCGCCCCGCGAATGGACGTGCTGGACTTGCTGCTGGCGCACGGCGCGAAACCGGAACTCCGGGACGCTCAGGGCCGTACTGCGTTACAGATCGCGCAGGCTTACGGCTTGAAGGCGGCGATTCAGAGGCTCACACCGGAACCGGTCGAGAAGTCGCGGCGTCGAGTGGAACCGTGATTTTCAGCGTTTAGACCTTCAGACGTTTTGACGTTCACACCCCGACCGCAGGGAGGTTCACATGGCTTACAAGGACTATTACGACGTGCTGGGCGTGTCCCGCGGCGCGTCTGACGCGGACATCAAATCCGCCTACCGCAAGCTGGCCAAGCAGTATCACCCCGACAAGAACCAGGGGGACGAGAAGGCCGCCGACAAGTTCAAGGAGATCGGCGAAGCCTACGCGGTGCTGAACGACCCCGAGAAACGCAAGGTGTACGACCAGTTCGGGCACACCGGGCAGGTGCCGCCGGGGTACGACACCGGGGGCTTCCAGGGCGGGGATTTCGGCGGGTTCGACGGCAGTCAGTTCAGTGATTTCTTCCAGGATTTGTTCGGGCGGGCGGCCCAGGGCGGAGCCGGGCGGCGCGGCGGCGTGTCGACCAACTTCGGTGGGATGCCGGGGGCCGGGGGCGCGGGGTTTCCCGGCGGCGGTCAGGTGAACCTGGAGGACTTGCTGGGGGGCCTGGGCGGGGCGGGGCAGTCGCGGCGCTTCGTGCAGAACGTGGAAGGCGAGTTGCAGGTCACGCTGGCCGAGGCTTACCACGGTTCCGACGAAGTGATCAACGTGGACGGCAAGCGCCTGAGTCTGCGGGTTCCGGCGGGCACGCGCGACGGAGCGCGGCTGCGCCTGGCGGGCCAGGGGCCAGGCGGGGGAGATGTCCTGCTGACCATCCGGGTGCTGGAGGACGCGAACTTCGAGCTGGAGGGTGACGACCTGACCACCTCGGTGGACGTGCCCGCACCGGTGGCCGCGCTGGGCGGGGACGTGAAGGTTCGCACGCTGGGCGGAACGACCGGGAACCTGAGCATCCCGGCGGGCAGCAGCGGCGGGCGTAAGATGCGCCTGCGCGGGCAGGGCTGGCCGAAAAAAGGGGGCGGCCACGGCGACCTGTACGTTCGCCTGAACCTGACGGTTCCGAAAACCCTGAGTGACCGGGAGAAGGAGCTTTACCAGCAGTTGCGCGATTTGCAGTCCTGAAACTTGCCCAGCTAAACGGGAACACTGACCTCGGTGAGGGCTTCAGTGTTCCCGTTTCTTCGCGTGGTATGACACCTGTCACCTGATTCGCCTGACACCCGGCACTACGAAGAAAAGCGGCCCTTCGGCAGACTGAAGCCATGAAAGACATGCACGCTCAGCCGACGACTCTCCGTTCTTTTCCCCAAGGTGGCCTGTTCGTGACCCTGGGGGTCTTGAGCCTCCTGGGGAATCTGTTCGCGCAGGCTCCCGCGCTGGCCGGGGTGAGCGTCTCCCTGGTACTGGCAGGCGTGGTGGGCTGGCGCGGCTCCCGCAGGCGCGGGTACCTTCCGAACTCGGTGATCTGGTGGGTGTTCGGGACGTGCTTCGCCTTTTTCTTCGCCCTGGGCCGCGTGGTGGGCTTGAGTCCCGAGCAGGCGGGCCAGTGGTTTCCGGCCCTGAGCTTCCTGATGGTGGGCGGTATGATGCTGCTGCGTCGCCGCCTTTGACCCTGACGGGGCTTCAGGCCAGCGGGTCGGTGGTGGCGGCTACCCAGTGGTGCTCGCCGCAGGCACAGGTTCCGGCCGCCTCCTGCACGCGCCCGCAGTTCAGGCAGGCCAGCGGGCCGGGGTGGCCGGGCGAGGCCGGGGCCGGCAGTTCCAGATCCCACGGTGGCACCACCGGCAGGCCCGGTGGGGCTTTCCCGTCTGGGTAAAGAAAGACCGAGAGGTGCCCGTCCTGCTCGAAGTAAGCGCGCTGCACCTGTCCCAGTTGCCGCACGTGCTCGGCCCGCAGCGACTCGAACAGGTCTTCCCGGCTGAGTTTGGCGCGTTCCAGCCCCCGGTGCAGCATCACGCCGTCACGCACCAGCTCGACCGGCGTGCCTTCCACAAAGGTTTCAATCGTTTCATTGTGAATCACGAAGTGTGCCAGCAGACGCTGCAACCCCACCACCAGTGCCAGCACCAGCATGGCGTGCAGCAGCGGCACTTCCGGGTAGAACATCGGGTCGCCCGCCGCCGACCCCAGCCCGATCACGATAGCCAGTTCCAGCGGACTGAGTTGCGCCAGCCCGCGCTTGCCGGTGACGCGCAGCAGAAACAGCAGCCACAGGAAAATAATGCTGGTGCGCAGCGCGATTTCCAGCAGGAACAGCGCGTCCGTGTCCCCGATGAACATGCGCTGCCAGTCCAGCGGCTGTACCTTCTGTGCCACTTCACTCATCGGTTTCACTCTTCGGATTCACTGGCCTGTTCACCTTACGGTCACTTTACGGCACGAAAAAAGCCCCACCCTGGGGGCTATGAAGAAAGGGCCGGGGTTCAACCAGGCTGGCTGATGCCTTCCAGTGCCTTCTGATCCGCGTTTCCGCTTGTACGGGTAGACAGGTCGGCCAGACTGACGATGCCCCCGATGTTGCCGGTCTCCGTGTCGGTCACGGGCAAGCGGCGCAACTGCTTCTCGGCCATGGCTCTGGCGGCTTCCTCCACGGTGGTCTTGCAGGGCATGGTGAACACGTCCCGCGTGGCAAATTCGCTTACGGGCGCATTCGTGTCTTTACCGTCTGCCACCGCGCGCACCACGATGTCCCGGTCGGTCACGATGCCTACCAGGGTGTCGCCGTCCATGATCAGCACGTTGCCGATGTCCTCGGTTTTCATTTTCTGCGCCACTTCGCGCAAAGTCGTCTTGCCGTCAACCGTCGTCAGGTCTTTCGTCATGATTTCTTTCAAAGTGGTCATGCCCCTACCCTAGAAGCCAGTTGTCAGCCGGGTATGGCAGGAGGGTTAAGGGCACCTTCGCCCGCGGCAGAGAGACCCTTCATAAGAATTCCGGTCATAAGAATTCCGGCTGAACAGTGAGGGCGTTACGGTAGATCCCGACCAGCAGGCGCCGTAACGGATCACCTCTATCAAGCTTCCAGAAATTCCGTGACCACGCGGTTGAGCACCCACCACCCGGCAGGCGTGGCCCGCAAGTTCGTGCCTTCCTGCACCAGCAGGCCGCGCTGCACGTTGCGCTGAATAACCGGGCCGTACCTGTCCAGCACATCCAGGCCACTGCGCCTCGACAGGTCACTCAGATCAATCCCGGAGCGCAGGCGCAGGCCCATAAACAGCGCGTCCGTAACGTACTCCACCGCATCTATCGGCAGATTTTCCCCCTCTTCGCCGGCCAGCCATTCGTGCAGGTGCGGATTGGTGCGGCGCAGGGTCAGGGGGGGGTGGGGGCCGGGCCAGGCCGCCGTTGCCGGGTAGTGCCCGGCGGCTCCTGGCCCCAGAGCCAGGTACGTGCGCCCGTGCCAGTAGGCCAGGTTGTGCCGGGATTCCTGGCCGGGCCGCGCGTAATTGCTGATTTCGTAGCGCATGAAGCCGTGGGCGGTCAGCAGTTCCTCGGTGCGTTCAAAGCCTGCCTGTTCATCGTCCTCGTGCACGGTCACGCCGCGCCGGGCAAATTCCGTTCCGGGTTCGATGGTCAGCGTGTAGGCGCTCACGTGGCCCACGCCCAGCCCCACCAGGCCGTGAATGTCGGCGTCCAGCGGTTGCCCTGGCACCGCCGTGATCAGGTCGCCACTGACCCGGAACCCGCGCCCCAGCAGTGTGCCGATGGCTTCACGCGCCTGCCCGGCGCTGTGCGTGCGGCCCAGAAACTTCAGCGTGGGGTCGTCCAGGCTCTGTACCCCCACGGACGCCCGGTCGAACCCCACACCCCGCCACAGGTCTGCCCGTGACGCATTGACTGTTCCGGGGTTGATCTCCAGCGTGTTCTCCACCCGGCCCCAGCCGAGGAAGCGGCGCACCGTGTCTGTCAGCTGCGTGATCTCCGTGTCCCGCAGGAAACTGGGGGTGCCGCCACCCACGTAAACCGTGTCCAGGTCGATGTCGAAAGTGTCGGCCAGGCGCGCGGCTTCCCCGGCCAGCTTCGCCAGGTACGCTTCCACCAGGCCGGCCCGGCGCGTCAACACATGAAAATCACAGTACGGGCAGATGCTCGGGCAGAACGGCACATGCACGTACAGATGCCGCACCACAGGATCGAGAGCCGGAAAAGACACGGGGGAAGTCTACGCGCTCGGCCGGGACAGAAAAGCGACGAAACGCAGCCCACCGTGAAGGCGCCCCCTGACGCCTGCCTTTGCCGCTTGTGGGGCCTTACGGTTTCCGCGCTCCCCTGCGGCACTCCTCTGGGCGTTAACCTGACGGCCATGACAGCGAAACGCAAACGGGTGCTGGTGGCGAATGACGACGGCATTTTTTCACCGGGTATCAAGGCGCTGGGGCTGGCGCTGGCGGAGGTGGCGGACGTGGTGGTGGTCGCGCCGGACGTGGAGCAGTCGGCGGTGGGCCACGGCATCACCATTCGCCGCCCGCTGCGTTTCAAGCACACGGCCTCGGCGGGCTTCGGGAATGTTCCCGCATACCGCGTGGATGGCACGCCTGCCGATTGCGTGGTGCTGGGCTATCACCTGCTGGGGCAGCCCGATCTGGTGGTCAGCGGCATCAACATCGGCCCGAACCTGGGCGATGACCTGACGCACTCCGGCACGGTTGCGGCGGCCATCGAGGGCATGGCACTGGGGGTGCCCAGCATCGCCTTCAGCCAGCAGAGCGGCGCGGACGGCGAGTACAATTTTGCGGCTGGCGCGGCGTTCGCGGCGAACCTGGCCTTAAAGGTACTGGAGCGCGGCCTGCCCCGGCGCACGCTGCTGAACGTGAACTTTCCGCACGGCGACGCGAAAGGTGTGCGGGTCACGCGCGTCGGTGAGCACCGCTGGGAGGACAGCATCGTCACGCGTATCGACCCGGAGGGGCGCGAGTACCACTGGGTCGCCGGTACCAGCCGCGCCGAGGACGCGCACGACCTTGAAACCGATTACGGCGCGGTGCAGGCGGGCTACGTGAGCGTCACCCCGGTGCGCCTCGACCTGACCGCCCGCGACCTGCTGCGGGAAGTAGAGGGGTACGTCCCGGACCTCGCCTGAGTCCCGCCAACCCTTGCGCAGCCCAAAGAGTCCCCCGGCTCACCTCCTACTGACCGCCTGTCTTGCTATGGCCTGACATTCGCCTGACGTGGCCCATCAGAATGGAAGGCGATGAGCCATGTGGTTGTAATTGAAGACGAAAGCACAGTGCGGGAGGTGCTGCGCTTTCACCTGGAGCGTGCTGGGCTGCGCGTCACCGCCTTCGAATCGACCCGTGGCACCGAAGACGCCCTGCACAGCGCCGACGTGCTGGTGCTCGACTGGATGCTGCCGGGCGAGAGCGGCCTGAGCTTCCTGCGCCGGGTGCGCTCCGAGCCGGAACTGCGCCGCCTGCCGGTGCTGATGCTCACCGCCCGCGCCGCCGAGGCCGAGCGGGTCGAGGGCCTGGAAACCGGCGCGGACGATTACCTCACCAAACCCTTCAGCGCCGCCGAACTCGTGGCCCGCGTGCGCGCCCTGCTGCGCCGCACCCAGCCGGACGCGCCACAAACCATGAGCAATGGCCCCCTCAACATCGACATCAGCGCCGCCGAAGCGAAAGTCGGGAGCCGCCGCCTCAACCTCACCCGCCGGGAATTCGACCTGCTGGCCTTCATGACCCAGAACGTCGGGCGCGTGTACTCCCGCACCGAACTGCTCGACCGGGTGTGGGGCGCGGATTTCCTGGGTGGAGAACGCACCGTGGATCAGCATGTCACGCAACTGCGCGCTCATCTGGAAGACGAACCCAGCCGCCCCGCCTTCCTGGAAACCGTGCGCGGCAAGGGTTACCGCATGCGGGCCTGGACGGAGGATGATATGACGTGATGCCCGTCACGAAACTCCCTGAACGCTTTGATGACACGTGGATCGACGCCCTGCCCCAGGCCATCCTGCTCACCCGTAACGGCGTGGTCACGCGCGTGAATGCCGCCGCCGTGCGCCTCTGGGGCGTCCCGCAGGAACGCGCCGAAAACAGGCCGGTGCTGGAAGTCGTGCGCCGCCATACCCTGGAAACCCTGCTGGAACGCGGCGGGGAAATGGAACTGGAAGTCACCGGGCGCACCCTGCGCTGCACCGCCACGCACGACGACGTGGTCAGTGCCCTGATCGTCGAGGACGTTACCGATTACCGCCGCCGCGAAGCCGAACTGCGCGAAGCCGCCGCCGTCCTCTCGCACGAATTCCGCACGCCCGTGACGGCCCTGCGTGGCGTTCTGGAAGCGCTCGAATACGACATGCCTGCCGACCTCGCGCAGAACTTCGTGCGCCAGGGCCTCATGGAAGTCGAACGCCTCGCCCGCCTCGTCGAGGATCTCGCGGTGGGGTTCCGCCCCACCCGTGCCCGCACCCTGCCGCTGGCCGAAACCTTCGCCCGTGCCGAACGGCTCCTGGGCCACGAACTCACCGCGCAGGGGGCCACCCTCACCTTCGGGCAGGACTATCTCGTTCGCGCTGACCCGGACAAACTCCTGCAGGTTCTCCTCAACCTGATCGAAAACGCCCTCAAATATGGCCCGGCCGGCCAGCCCGTCGAGGTCACCACCGCCGTGCGCGGCACCTGGGTCGAGGTGGCCGTCCTCGACCACGGCGCCCCCATCGGCGACACCGAAACCCTCTTCCAGGCCCACACGCGTGGGCGCACCGCCACCGGCCAGGGCAGCGGCATGGGCCTGTACATCGTCCGCAGCATCGTTCAGGGCTGGGGCGGACAGACCTGGGTGGAACGCCAGGGCGACTGCAACGCCTTCTGTTTCACCCTGCCGGGCGTTGCCGGACTGGGCCGTGAAGCCTGACCCTCAACCTCCCCCCAGCCAGGCCCTGACTTTTTCCTGCCCCCAGGAAGGCACTTTCCACCCAGATTTGACCTCAAGGAGACTACACGACATGCGCGAAGCCCTGGAACAAGACCTCAGAGCCGTTCTGAACGGCGCACTCAACATGCTGGGCACCGTCGAACGCATGCTGCCCGTCGCCGCCGACATCCTGCTGCACGGCCAGCAGGAACGCCTGGGCGAAATCCAGGCCATCGACCGTGAAGTCGACGCCCAGGAAGCCCAGATCGAAGCCGAATGCCTGCGCATCATCGCCCTGTACCAGCCCGTCGCCCGTGACCTGCGCATGGTGGCCCTGATCCTCAAGAGCCTCTCCGACATCGAGCGCATGGGCGACTACGCCGTGCACGTCGCCGAGGACGGCGTGGAACTGGCCCAGGCCCCCGCCCTCAAAAAGTACGTGAACCTCGACCGCATGCTTCAGCGCCTCACCGAAATGAGCCAGAACCTCCGCACCGCCCTGGCCGACCGCGACGTGACCCGCGCCGAGGCTACCGTCGAAATGGACGACGAGGTCGACGCCCTCTACGAGCAGGTGCAGCGTGAACTCGTCACCTACATGCTCGAAGACCCCCGCAACATCAGCAAGGCGCTGACCCTTATGCGCGTGGGCCGCAGCCTCGAGCGCATCGGTGACCACATGGAGAACGTGTCCGAACGCGTGCGCTACTGGGTCACGGGGGATCGTACCGTCCTGAACCACTGAGGAAAAGGTTCGTTCCGGCCTGGACGTTGGGTTCAGGTCGGGTTTTTGTTTTGCTGCCGGGAGTTGCCCACCCCCCCAGCCCCCCCATCCCAGAGGGACGGGGGGAGCTTACGTTGCACTGGGCAGGGGTGGGACGTGGGCGTCTGTTGGCTCTGGAACGTTGTTTAGGGCAGCAGGGCCGAATATTTTGAACGTCCGGGTTCGTGGCGTAAGGCCCGTGCGCTACGCGCCCGACGGCCTTCGGTCTGATTGAACGGGGGATTTGTGGGGTGGGACGCTGTGGAAGAAAAGTCCTCTCGTGTGGGGACAGGGAGGGCGTCCCAATAGGGCGTTCTGCGCTGTCCAGCACGGTGGGAATTCCAGGTGTTCCACAAACTTGGTCATGTTCGCGCCGCGCCTCCCGTATGGTCAGGGCAGAGAATCTAGGCCCGTCTGGCCCTGTCTCGCCGCTCCAGGAGGAAAAAGTCATGAGCCGACCAAACACCGTCCGCCCCGCCCAGAAACGCCGCTCCCCACTGCCCGCCGTGCTGCTGAGCGCCGTGGTCACTGCCGGAGCCGTGGCGGGCGCCACCGCCGTGTTTTCCGGCCGCACGCAGCAGACCACCGAAGAATTCGCGCAGAAACTGACGTCCTCGCTGAACGCTTCCGGCGTGGTCACCGCGCAGCAGACGGGGTACCAGAAGGGGTTTGCCAGCAGCACCCAGACCATGACCGTGAACATCGCCCCGGAGGACGCCGGGAAACCCGTGCAACTGCTGGTCACGAACCACATCAAGCACGGGCCGTTTCCGGGGATGCGGGGCGTCGGGCAGGCCATCGTGGACACGGACATTCGCTTCGCGGACGCGCAGACTCAGGCGCAGTTCGAGCGGGCCTTTGCCGGCAAAAAACCCACCATTCGTACCCTGATCGGGCTGGGCGGCGACACCAGCACCCGGATTGAAGTGCCGGGCGGCCGCGTCACCGAGGACGGCTCGACCATGACCTGGCAGGCCCTGCAAGGCGACGTGGCGGTCAGCGGCCAGACCACCACCACGAACCTGACCTGGCCCGGCCTGAAGATCACCGGCGCCGACGGTCAAGGCGAACTGGGGGCCGTTACCCTGAGGGGCAGCACCCACAGGCAAAACGAGCAGGATCAACTGGGCACCGGCACGTCCACTTTTAAGATCGCCAGCATGAAGTTCACTTCGGCGGGGCAAACCGTGCGCCTGAATAATATGGAGGTCAGCGGGGACTCGCGCCTCAGCGATCCTGAGCACTATGACGGCGTGGTGAAATACACCATCGGTGAACTGGCCTTTGCGGACAAGAACCTGAAGAACGTGCAGCTGCACCTGGGCGTGCGCCACCTGGCCCGCGAACCCCTGAACCGCCTGCTGGGGCTGGTCAATGAAATGCAGCGGGCCAGCACTCAGGGAAATAGCACCCAGGCGGCCCGCACCCCTGACCTGACGCCCGCGCAGGAGAAGCAACTCGGCCAGGACATGCTGGCCCTGCTGAAGGACAGCCCACGCTTGACCCTGGATCGCCTGAGCCTCACGCAGCCGGGCGGTGAAATCCTGCTGACCGGGCAGGCCAGCGCCCCCAGAATGGCGACCATGACCGCCCAGCAGCTTGAGTTGCTGACCGACCAGCCCGCCGTTCTGGCGACCATGGCCGACATTCACCTGGAAGCCGGCGCCAGCGAGCAGGCCCTCACTGAACTGCTGGGGCTGTTCGGCGGCCGCCTGGCGAACCTGGGCGGCACCCTGCAACCCATGATCGAGCAGGGATACGTCGTGAAGCAGGGCGACCAGCTCCGTACCGTGCTGGATTTCAAGGACGGCACCCCCACCCTGAACGGCAAGGCCCTGGGAGATTGAGCCGGGCGCGCGGCCGTGCGTCTCTAGAGCATTTGACATAAGAGCGGAATGCTTTTTGTCCGAGTAGAGCAAGTGAATTCAGATGGGCAGGACGAAGAATGAAGCGCTCTGGGGTACTCTTCCACACCTCCCGGAATTCGGAGACCTGCTCTACACCTGAATATCTTTCTGCGCCAGTTCGGGGCGGGTGAAGCGCTCGAAACGCAGTGGGTCGATGTCGATAAAAGGCGTTTCTCCCAGCGCCTCCTGCGCGATGACGCGCCCCACAGCGGCGGCCTGCATGACGCCGTGGCCGCTGAATCCGCAGGCGTTCAGCCAGCCGTCGAGGTGCGGCATGCGGCCCAGAATGGGCATCTCGTCGGGTGTGAGTTCGTAGTAGCCCCACCAGCTTGCGCCCCGGTCCAGGCCCGCTTCCTGCAACCAGGGAAAACGCTCCAGGGCGGGCAGCAGGGTGTGTTCCAGCCAGTCCCAGTCCAGGCCCTCGCGCCAGCCGGTGTCGGCCTCGTTGGCGCGGCCGATCAGCAGGCGCTCGCCCTCCGAGCGCAGCCACACGCCGCTGCTCAGGTCGAAGGTCATGGGCACCCGGCGCGGGGTCTTCAGCGGCCCCGTCGTGTACACCATGCGCCTGCCCGGCCACACCGGCAGCTCGAACCCGGCCAGCCGCGCCAGTTCGCCCGCCCAGGCGCCGCAGGTGTTGATCAGCAGCGGGGCCTCGAACACCCCGGCGGGGGTCTGCACCTGCCACAGGCCATTTATGCGCTTCAGGGCGGTGACGGGCGTGCCGGTGTGCAGCGCTGCGCCCTCTTCGCGCGCCCGCCGCAGAAACCCGAAGGTCACTCCGTGCGGGTCGACCACCCCGTCCTGCGCCCCGAAGGTGCAGGCCTCGATGCCCGCCGGATCGAACTCCAGCACCTGCTGCGCTTCCGTGGGGCTCAGGATGGCCGTGGGGGCGCCCAGTTCGCGTTGCCGCGCCACGCCGGCCCGGTGCGCGGGCCACCGCTCCGGCGGCACCAGCAGCAGGTAGCCGATGGCCCTGAACTCGGCTTCCGGCATCTGACGGTACTCCTGGATGCTATGCAGCGACAGCAAGATGTTGGTGGGCGTGTTGAACTGCGTGCGCACCCCCGCCGCGCTGCGCCCCGAAGACCCCAGCGCGGGACTGTCCTGCGCCTCCAGCACCTGCACGCGCAGGCCGCGCTGCGCCAGGCGGTAAGCGCACGCTGCCCCCAGGATGCCTGCCCCGATCACCAGCGCGTCCGTTCGTGTCATTCACCCGAGTGTACGCTGAGCCGCGTGCTAGGCTAGCTTTTAACGCCAAGCAGGGTCGTGCCTGCCCCTCATTCTTATGCCTGACACCACGCCCAAACCCAAGCGCGAGCTGCCCAGACGGGAACAGCCCCGCCGCGAGCAGATTCATGAGGTCGCCAGCCGCCTGTTCTCCGAGCGCGGGTATCACGCCACCAGCATGCGTGAACTGGCCGGCGAACTGGGCATGCAGGGCGGCAGCCTGTACGCGCACATCAGCGGCAAGGAAGACCTGCTGGTGCAGATCGTCAACCGCGCCAGCCAGCAGTTCGACGAGGCGCTGCTGAGCCTGCGGGACGTGAACCTGCCCGCCGACGAGAAGCTGCGCGAGGCCATGCACCGCCACATTCTGGTGGTGGCCGACAACATGGACAGCGCCACCGTCTTTTTTCACGAGTGGAAGCACCTTTCGCCCGAAGCGTACACCCGCGTGACCGGCTGGCGCGACAGCATCGACCACTTCTACCGCGACCTGGTGACCGAAGGCATGCGCACGGGCCTGTTCCGCCCCGATCTGGACGTGAAGATGGCTGCCCTGCTCATCCTTTCCACCGTCAACTGGACCTACACCTGGTTTCACCCGCAGGGCACCCTGACGCCGCGCGATGTGGCCGACGGCTTCGCGGACATGCTGCTCAGCGGCCTGAGGGCCAGATGATTCCCCCCACCTTCACGGTCGCCATCCGGGACGCGCTGAAACATGCGCAGGGCCGCGCCGTTAAACTGAGCCGCACGCAACAGCTGGAAATCGGCGAGGATCTCTTCATCCGTATCGCGCCGGGCGGGCGCAAGTTCCTGCTGTTCAAACTGGAAGGTGAACCCACCCCCGCCGAAGGCCAGGCCATTGCCGACGTGCTGGGCCTGCAAACCCCGCAGCTCGGCTGGCATCAGGGCAAAACGCTGCGCTCCCTGACCGTGGTGGAGCAGGGCTGAGCAGCGGTTCACGGAGCAGGTTTTTTGCGTTCCGGCAGCTCGAAAACGTGCCAGGTCGCTCGGCTGACTGATGGGCACCGCCGCTGTTTTCCTTTGCCGCCCCGGTCAAGCGCCCAAAAGCTGCACTATCAGCATCCCCATTAGCGACTAAGACCTTAGCTGGTTCATGACCTCCTGAAATAACGAGAAAGGCGGCCCACCTGGAGCCGCCCTTCATGGTTAAGCCGGTTCAGCGCGGGTTGGCGCCTTCAAAGGCCGTCTTGAATTTCTGGAGATCCTCGGCGATCTGCTGGCTGGGTTCCTCGCCGAACAGTTTGGCCACGGCCGCGCCCAGCGGGCCAGCCGGCGGACGGTAACTCAGGGCCACATGAATGCGGGTCTTGCCGCCCTCAAGGCTTTCGAACTGCACGCTGCCAGCGTTGTCCACGGTCGCGCCGGGCAGGCTGTGCCAGCCGATGCGCTCGCCGGGCTTGTCGTTCACGATCTCGGCTTCCCACTCGACGTGCGTGCCCAGCGGGGCCTTGGCCACCCAGCGGCTGCGCTTGTCGTCCAGCGCGGTGACGCTTTCCAGGTGGCTCATGATCTGCGGCAGGTTTTCCAGTTTGCGCCAGTAGTCGTACACCTGCTGCGCGGGCCGGTCGATCACGACGCTGTGCTCCACGAAAATGGGTTTGGCCGCGCTGGCATTGCCGCTCAGGCCGGCGGCGGCCATCACGGGGTCATTGCCGGTGGCGGCCTTGTAGGCCAGGTAGCCGCCCGCGCCAGTCATCAGCAGGCCCAGAAAGCCGCGTTTCTTCAGGCCCATCAGGATCAGTGCGCCGCCCGCCGCGCCGTTCATCAGGCGGGTTTGATCCATGTTGCCGGTCATGTTGTTGTTCGTCATTTGTTTTTTCCTCCGTCGATTCAGTCTAGGCTGCCCGTTCACCGCGCCGGGTGAAGCCTTCCCCAAACCAGATTAACGCCGGGACAGCCTGCCGCGCCCCGCAAGTGGGCCCCCTAACGCTCCTGGGTGGGCTGGGTGCCGGCAGGGACGCCCTGCTCGGTCTTCTGTTCTTCGACCTCGCGCGTGGCCGCCTGATCCGCGCCACTGACCGGCCCGCCCTGCATGTTGGGGTCCAGGTTGGTGTTCGCGCCGTGCGTCTCGGTGGCGCTGCCCGTGGTGGTGTCCCGCGTGGCGGGCGTGCTGACTGGTTTTCCTTCGTCCATAACTGACGGCCTCCTTCAAGACCCGCCCAGTCTCGTGCACCTGGCGGCCCTTTGTTTTAGAGGAGGGTCAGGACGCACTTAAGGTTGGCGGGCCGCTCACCACACGTCTCCCGAGCGGTAGTCGCACGTCAGCGGCTGGGTCAGGTCAAGGCCGAGGTCAGCGCGGCCATACACCATGACCTCCTCGTCCGGCGTGGGCGTAACGCCCCCGGGTGTGAAACTCCGCCGTTCCCCGAGCCAGTCCAGCCAGCCCGTCCCGGCATACAGGGGGCGGCCCTCGTCGCTGGGGGACAGCAGCCCCAGATCGTACCCGTGCTCTACCTGCGTGTTCACGCGGCGCATGAGTTGCCGGCCCACGCCGCGCCGTTGCCAGTCGGGGTGCACGCCCATGGCCTCCAGATAGCCTGCGCGGTAAGGCTGGTTGCCGACCAGAACGGCCCGCTGCACCACCGCCGCGTGGCCGATGACCTGAGCGCCCTGCCAGGCCAGCGTGTGTAAGCCGCCCAGCGCATGATCCCAGTCTTCGGGGCTGAATTCGCCCTCGTAGACCACATCCAGCAGGGTTCGCAGCGCCCCGATCTGCGGCTGCGTCAACTGGTGCGTGTGCCGTACGTTAAAAGTTATGGTGTTCGTCATGGGTTCCCTCCACCCGAAAAGCCCGAAGCCGCCGCCGTCACTTCGGCAGCGCGGCGGCGAGAGACCCGTGGCCTGACCAGCGGTCTGAAGCGGCTGACGAGGTCACCAGGGTGGAAAGGCCAGGCGCTTATTCTAAAGGTCAAGCCTCTGCGCTTTACGGCGTGATTCGCGTGCCGGCCTGGCCCCGCGCGGCCTGCGCCAGCACCCCCGCGTGCATCCCGCTGGCGATGGTGGCGTGCGGAGCGCCGCGCTCCAGGGCGTCCAGCGCCGCCTGCACCTTGGGAATCATGCCCCCCGCAATCCAGCCTTCCGCCAGTCCGCCCTGCACCTCGGCGCGGGACAGCGTGGCGGCGCGGCTCTCGGGATCCGGGTAGTGGCGGTACACGCCGTCCACATCCGTGAGGAAAACGATGCCTTGCCCCAGCGCGCCCGCCACCGCGCCGGCCGCGGTATCGGCGTTCACGTTCAGGGCCGCGCCGTCCGGGCCGACCGCCACACTGCCGATCACCGGGGTCAGCCCCGCGCCCAGCAGCGTGCGAATCAATTCGGCGTTCACCTGGGTCACACGGCCCACCCGGCCCAGCTCCGGGTCGAGCACCTCCGCCTGCAGGAGCTGGGCGTCGCGGCCCATCAGGCCTAGCGCCTGCCCGATGTCCTGCGAGAGCTGCTTGTTCAGTTGACCCAGCGCCATCTCCACCACGTCCATGGCCTCCGGGGAGGTAACGCGCAGGCCGGTTCTGAATTCGCTGGGGATGTGGCGGGCCGCCAGCTCGCGCTCTATGACCGGGCCGCCCCCATGCACCACCACCACGGGCATGGACGCCCGCAGCGCCGCGATGTCCGCGGCCACCGCGCGCCGCAACTCCAGGTTCTTCATGGCATTCCCGCCGTACTTCACGATCATGCCCAGAGTCTAGGCTGAACACCTGCGCAGGGGGCTTTACTCAAGAAGCTGGGGAGGCGCAGCTTTTATGCTGGCCAGCCCGTCGTTGGCGCTTCAGACGGGATAACTCACTCGGTGGCGCCCTAGTCAGTCGCTATGTTGCCCAGCTGGGTGGGCCGGGCCAGCGGCAGGTTGAGGCGTTTGGCGTACCACATCATGGACGGGCGGGCGTCGAGCTCGAAGGTGTACCCCTGGCGCTCCCAGAAGCGTGAGCCACGCGGGTTCTCGCCCAGGACGCTGGCCAGGACACGTTGCGTGCCGCTGGGCAGCCGGGCCTCCAGTTGGCGCACCGCCTGCTCGCCCAGGCGCTGGTTCTGCCTGTCCTCGCGGATCAGCAGCAGGTTGATGGTCACGTCGCCTTCCTGCGGGTAGCCCACCTTGTAATCCAGGCTGCCCACCAGTTCGCCGTGCTCGTCGTGCAGCAATTCCAGATGACGGCGCGGGTCGGCAAAGGCGGTGTTCACGTCGGCCTGCACTTCGGACAGGTTGGGAAGGCGACTGCCCAGCAGTTCAAAGTAACCGGGGGTGGCCTGGTAGAGACTGTGCAGCAAAGGTGCCAGGTGAGGCACCAGGCGAGTGACTTCCAAGGTGCTAATTCCTCCCGTCCGGAGGGCGTAAGTGCTTGGGTTTCCGGACATCTTCAGCATAAAGGCAGGCCGTGACAATTTCCTCTCTCTTTGTGGACATGTAGGGTTGACGCTTCCTTCACCCGCCTGGGCCGGGAACGCGCTACCCTTCCCCGAGATGAGTGCGCTGCCCACCCCCCCCACCCCGCTGCCCGCCCCCGGCTTCTACCGGCGCCGGCTGGCCCTGCCGGGGGCCGTGCTGGCACCCATGGCCGGCTACAGTGACGCGCCCATGCGGCAACTCGCGGCGGAGCAGGGGGCCCTGTGGACGGTGTCCGAGATGATCAGTGCGCGTGGACTGGCGCTGGGCGGCGAGAACGAGAGCCTGCACCTGGGTCGCCCGCACCCTGGCGAATACCTGCGTGTGGTGCAGCTGTTCGGCGCTGACCCGGACATCCTGGCCGACGCCACGCGCAAAACCGAGGCGTGGTTCGCACCGGCCGCCATTGACCTGAACATGGGCTGCCCGGTGCCGAAGGTGCGCGGCAAGGGCGGCAGTTGCCTGCTGCAAACCCCCGAAACCGCTTACGCCCTGGTGAAAGCCATGAAGGCCGCCACGCCGCTGGACGTCAGCGCCAAAATTCGCCTGGGCTGGGACGAGAACCGCAGCATCGAGATCGCGCAGGGCCTCGCCGAGGCGGGCGCAGCGGTCATCACGGTTCATGGGCGCACCGCTGCCCAGCGCTACACCGGGGAGGCCGACTGGGAGGCCATCGCGCAGGTGGCCGCCAGCGTGCCCACGCCGGTGATCGGCAGCGGGGACGTGCTGACGCCCGCGCAGGCCCGCGAGCGGCGCGCGCTGGGGGTGGCCGCCGTGATGATCGGGCGCGGCGCGGTGGGCAATCCCTGGATTTTTCAGGCGCTCGCCGGCACCACTGAAGAGGGAGCCACTGAGCAGGCGGCCCGCAACCGGCCAGGGGACGGTGAGGGTGACCGGGTGCCCGCGCTGCCCATCCGTGCGGCGGTGGCTCTGCGCCACGCGGAGTTGCAGCACCGCTTCTACACCGTGCCGCACCGTTTTCACCCCGGCGAAATGAAGGTCGCCAGCATGCGCCCGCTGCGCAAAGTGCTGCCCAAATACCTCCCGGAACTCACGGAACTGCACCCGGCCCTGACCAGCGTCGAGACCCTTCAGGACGTCCAGGCGATCCTGCGCCCCCTCGTTCAGGAGCAGTGCGAACGGGTGTAACTGCCGCCCGCCTCAAGCGCCAAAGAGTGGTGGGGCGTCCAGCAAGTGAAGCGGTTCCTGCTGCCCTGTCCCGGTGGTCACTTGAGCCCCGAACCTTAGCCCTCCGGCAAAATCGCCTGTGGCCGGTCTGCCTGCTTGCTATGCTGTAAAGCAATCATGAACGTCAGAGAGTACTACGCCTACCTCTGCGCCTCGCGCGAGCAACTGTGGAACTTTGTCCGTGCGTTGCCCGCCGAGGACTTGAAGCGCACCACGATCGACACCGGTGAGCGCTTCCGCAACATCAAAGACCTGTTGCTGCACACCATCGATGTCGAGGATCACTGGGTGCACGGTGTGGCCCGTGGGGACAGGGTGCAAAATGAAGGGAAGTACCCGCACGACTGGGTCAAGCCGCAGGCCGAGCAGTACGATCTGAACTGGATCATCGAGTATGGGCGCGAAGTGACGCGGCGCACCAGCGATTTCCTGAAGGGGAACCCGGACCTGAACCGCCCGCTTAAGCTGATCCAGGACGACCCCGGCAGCGAGACGGTGACCCTGGAGCAACTGCTGTGGCACGTCATGACCCACGAAGTCCGGCATACCGCCCAGGTGGCCCTGCTGATCCGGCAACTGGGCCACACGCCCCCCTGGCTGGATTACCTGCGCTTCATGCGCCCCGAGGTTCCCGCTGAAACGGGCGGCGGCACCGACATCGGCGACGGTGTCGAAGACGAGTGAAGCCCGGCCACAGGCCGAACACCTGAAAGTCTATCCACTGGAAGTCGGCCTGGTCGCCGGCTTTTTTGCGGGCCGTTTCACCAGGCGCAGCAGCAGCAGCCCCAGCAGACCGGCGGCCAGCAGCGTCGGCACGGTGCGGTCCTGTTTGACCCCCCACCAGTAGTGGAGCGCGCCCAGGGCCGCCGCCAGATACACCAGGCGGTGCAGGCGCGTCCACCGCTGAAAACCAAGGCGCTTCATGCTGGCGGGGGTGCTGGTCCAGGCCAGCGGCGCCAGCAGCAGCAGCGCCAGAAACCCCACCGTGATGAAAGGCCGTTTGACGATGTCCTCGCCCACCGCCAGCAGCAGGATGTTCTGGTCGAACAGGTAGATGCCGAAGTGCAGCGCCGCGTACCCGAAGGCCAGCAGTCCCAGCGCCTTGCGAACGCGTGCCGGCCACGTCCAGCCCGTCAGCAGACGAAGGGGCGTGCAGGCCAGCGACAGCAGCAGCAGAATAATCGCCAGTTGCCCGGTCTGGTGTGTGGCCCGCTTGATCGGGTCGGCGCCCAGCAGGCCGCTCAGCGCGTCCCCCAGCAGGATCAGCGCCGGAAGAAACCCGCCCACGTACACCGCAGGCGGGAGCCACTTCAGGCTGCGTTTCCCCGGGGCCATCAGAAATTCCGGCGCAAATCCAGGCCCTTGTACAGCCCCGCCACGGCGTCGGCGTATCCGTTGAACGGCAGGGTTTTGCGCCGCGCCACCTCGCCGATGCGCCTTTCGGTGGCCTGGCTCCAGCGCGGATGATCCACTGCCGGGTTGACGTTCGCGTAAAAACCGTACTCGTCCGGGGCGGCCAACGCCCAGGTGGTTTTCGGCCTTTCACTGACCAGCGAAATCCGCACGATGCTCTTGATGTTCTTGAAGCCGTACTTCCAGGGAATCACCAGTCGCAGGGGCGCCCCGTTCTGGTTGGGCAGGATTTTGCCGTCCAGGCCCACCGCCATAAAGGCGAGGGGATGCAGGGCCTCGTCCAGCCGCAGGGCCTCCACGTAAGGCCAGTCGAGCACCCCGGAACGCTGGCCCGGCATCTGCTTCGGGTCTTGTAGTGTCGTGAATTTGACGTACTTCGCCTTGCCTGTCGGCTCCAGGCGGCGAATCAGGGCTGCCAGCGGGAAGCCCATCCAGGGCATGACCATGCTCCAGGCTTCCACGCAGCGCATGCGGTACACCCGGTCTTCCAGCGGGAACCAGCTTTGCAGGGTGTCGATGTCCACTGTCTGCGGCCGGCGCACCTCACCGTCGATTTTGATGATCCACGGGCGCGTGCGCAGGCTCCCGGCGTTCTGCGAAGGGTCGTCCTTGCCCAGCCCGAACTCGTAGAAGTTGTTGTAGGTCGTCATGGCCTGGTACGAGGTCACGGGTTCGGAGGTGTCATACGGCCCCAGCGCGCGCTTCCGCGTGACGGCCGCGGCCTGCGCCTCCGCGGTGCCCGAGGGCCGCCGGGTGAGTAACTCCAGCCCGCCACCCAGCCCTGCCACTGTGGCCGTAAACAGCGTCGCTGAGCGGAGGAACTCGCGGCGTGTGTGCCCCTGCGGCGCAGTGTCGGTGACCAGCGGCGCGACTTCTTCCCCTTCCAGTTGACGCGGTAACTTCGCCATGCTGCATTCTGAACCGGCCCACCCCCTCGCGCCGTGAGTGCCGCCCTAATTCATGCCCTGACTTGCGTCAGCCTTGACCTGTGTCACCGCGCTGCTCCACCCGCCTGCCCTAAAATCGGCGTGACGGCCATGACCCCCCTGCTCCCGCCCCCACCACATCTGCAAGCCCTGCTGCGGCAGAGTGCCGCGCTGCACGACCACCTGTGCCCGCGGCAGATTCTGGGCGTGCGCAGCGCCTTACTGGCCGCCCAGTACCTGAATCTGCCCTTTCCCCGCAGCGACAAGCGCGTCCTGGTGTTCGTGGAAACCGACGGCTGCTTTGCCGATGGCGTCTCGGTCGCGTCCGGCTGCTGGCTGGGGCGCCGCACCATGCGCCTGATGGACTATGGCAAGGTGGCTGCCACCTTCGTGGACACCAGAACCGGCCAGGCTGTCAGAATTGCCCCCCAGACCGACCTGCGCCAGCGTGTGAAAGATGCCCGCCCGGAGGGACAGAAACGCTACGACGCTTACCTGGAGGCGTACCAAACTCTGCCGGATGATGCCCTGTTGACGGTGCAGGAGGTTGAACTCACCCTTGATCTGAAGGGCCTGATCAGCGTGCATGGCAAACGGGTTATTTGCGAGGGGTGCCACGAAGAAATCATCAACGAGCGCGAAGTGGTGCACGGAGTGCAGGTACTGTGCCCCAGCTGCGCGGGGCAGGGGTATTACAGGCCGGGTGGCTGACCGCTCAAGCTGTCGAGGATTCCCCCACCTTGCTTTACCGCCCGCGCAGGGTTCCCTGCACGGCGCTCATGAATTCGGCGCGGGTGCGGACATCGCTGCGAAACAGGCCGCGCATGGCGGAAGTGGTGGTGCTGCTGTTCTGCTTCTGCACGCCGCGCATCGCCATGCACAGGTGAATGCCTTCCATGAATACCGCCACGCCCCTGGGTTCCAGCAGTTCCTGCACGGCGTCGGCCACCTGTGTGGTAATGCGTTCCTGCACCTGCAGACGCCGCGAGTACAGGTCCACAATGCGCGCGAACTTGCTGAGGCCCAGAATTTTCCTGCTGGGGATGTAGGCGATGTGCGCCCGTCCGTAGAAAGGCAGCATGTGGTGCTCACACATGGAGTAGAACTCGATGTCCTTGACGATCACCATTTCACTGCCCTCGGCGGCGAACACGCCCGCGCCCACCACGTCCGCCAGGGTTTCGCGGTAGCCCGCCGTGAGGTGCTGCCATGCCTTGGCGACGCGGTGCGGCGTGCGGAGTAACCCCTCCCGGTTGGGGTCTTCGCCCACGCTGATCAGCCACTCGCGGGTCAGGGCATTCAGGCCGGGAAGCTCCTGGGAAGCGTCTTGCAGGGTCGGGTCTTCAGCGTGAGGCACAGTGGGGCGAGTCTAGAGCATCCGACAAAAGAACGCCGTGATTTTGTCCGAGCAGCGCGAGTGAA
This sequence comes from Deinococcus fonticola, assembly GCF_004634215.1. Taxonomy (NCBI): domain Bacteria; kingdom Thermotogati; phylum Deinococcota; class Deinococci; order Deinococcales; family Deinococcaceae; genus Deinococcus; species Deinococcus fonticola. Next base: position 26,874 of record NZ_SMMH01000018.1, read on the forward strand.
TTTGAATGAGCAGGACGAAGGATGGAGCGCTCTGGGGTGCTGTTGTACAGAGCGCTCCATTCTGGGAACGGCTCTAGCGGGCCGAACGCCAAACCGCCTAACCGCAGGGTCGCTGCGCATTAGACGGCTTGAAATCCACCTGAACGTCAGGGGTTGAAGTGACCTTCGGTTTGTGGCCTGTGCCGGCGTTACGTCCAGCTGACCTCGCCGTAGGTCTTCTCGCGTTCCGGGCCGCACGAGAAGATCACCACCGGGCAGTTCACGGTTTCCTCGATAAGCGCCAGGTACGCCTGCGCTTCTTTGGGCAGCGTTTCACGGCTGGTCGCACCGTCGGTGGTGTCCCAGCCTTTCAGGTGCTTGTAGACGGGTTGACCGGCGCTGTCGTAGGCGACGCACACGGGAATGCTCTCCAGGCCGCTCAGGATGTCCATCTTGTTGATGACCAGGCCGTCCAGGCCGTTCACGTCCACAGCGTACTTCAGCAGTTCCAGATCCAGCCAGCCCACCCGGCGCGGGCGTCCGGTGGTGGTGCCGTACTCGTCCCAGGGGTTGGAGCCGTCGCCACGCAGGCGCAGAATTCCCGCCTCGTCCGTGACCTCGGTGGGGAAGGGGCCGTGGCCCACGCGCGTGTTGAAGGCCTTCGCCACGCCGAACACCTTGTTGATGGCCTTGTGGCTGACGCCCGCGCCCACCAGCACGCCCCCCACCGTGGGGTAGGAACTGGTCACGAAGGGGTAGGTGCCGTAGTTCAAGTCCAGCAGGGTCGCCTGGGCACCCTCGAACAGCACGTTGTGGCCGTCCTTCACGGCCTGACGCAGCAAAGCGCCCGTGTCCTGCACGAACGGGGCGAGCTTCTCACGAATGGGCGCCAGCGCCGCCATGCCCACGTCCACGCTCGTCCAGCCCGCATCACGGGTGCTGTTGGGCTTGGCTTCCATCAGGCGTTCCAGACGCTCACGCAAGACCGCCTCGTCCAGCAGGTCACCGAAGCGAACGCCGACGCGCCGCGCCCGATCCGCGTAGGCCGGGCCGATGCCGCGCCCCGTCGTGCCCACGAAATCCTTGCGCCCATCCACGAACTTGTGGTGGGGGAGCACCAGGTGGGCCCGGTCACTGATCCGCAAATCCGGGTTCAGGCCACCCTCCAGCAGGTTCTGCCGTTCCTCCAGAAACTTGTCCGGGTCAATCACCATGCCGTCGCCCAGAATGGACACCGCGCCCTCGTGCAGCACGCCGCTGGGCAGCAGGTTCAACTTGAATGTCTTGCCCTTCGCGTTCACCGTGTGGCCCGCGTTGGCCCCGCCCTGATAACGCGCCACGAACTTCGCTTCCGGGGCCAGGAAATCAACGATCTTCCCCTTGCCCTCATCGCCCCACTGAGCACCAATAATTGCAATACCAGGCATCAGACGCCCCTTCGCCACGCGCCCAGACTTACTCTTTTTGTTTCCTTGCTCGGTCTGCGAGACTGGGGGTCAAAAAAAAGCACGGCGCGTGGCACCGTAACTCAGTCTACCCGACCGGCCCGGGGCGTGGGTGGAACGTCTGCACCGGGTTCAGAGAAAAGAAGGGCTGCTGGCCTTCTGGTGGGGCTTTTCTATCACTGACTTACTGGATCCGAGATAGTTTCTTCAGCACTTCTCGCAGGCTATCCCGCACCTCGGCGTCGTGAATCAGGCCATCTGCGTCCACCAGGTCGCGTGGAATGGGCAGATGCAGGCAGGCCTCCTCAACTATCCGGGCGTTCACGTAGCCCAGGACAATTCGCAGGGAATCGTGGGCGTCTCTAGCCTGTGTGGGGCTGGTGGAAACGTTGATCCAGGCGACCGGCTTCCCGTTCAGGACGGTGCTGCCGACCATCCACTCCAGCAGGTTCTTGAAGGCGCCCGGCAGCGCCCCGGCGTACTCGGGCGTGCAGATGAGGAGGGCGTCGGCGGCCGCAATGGCAGCGCGAAGGCCAGTCACCGCCTGGGGAAGGGGGTCGTGGTCGTCTTCCGGGTTGAAGTGCGGCAGGTCGGCCATCCCGCCGTACAGGGCCGTTTGGAGAGCGGAAGGGGCAACGTATTGAAGGGTTTGCAGGGCTGCGCCATTGACGGAACCCGCGCGCAGACTGCCGTTCAGCAGCAAGAAATTCACGCGTGTTCCTCCCACCAATCCTGCACGAAGTTCAGCCCGCGCCGGAAGAACTCCGGGTGCAGCGATTCGCTCCCATTGACCCAGACGCGCCCGGCGAACAGGCCCATGAACCAGAAGGAACGGGCCAGGACGAAGAAAGGCAGGGCCTTGCGCTCCGCAGCCGTCAACGGGCGAACGTCCTCATAAGCGTTCAGAAAGGCGGGCCACACGGTCGCCAATTCCTCGGGGGTGTCGTTCAGGGCGTGATCCCACCAGTACACCGCCAGGTCGTAGGCCGGCCAGCCAGGGCCACCACAATCGAAGTCGAACAGGCGCAAGGTGCCCTGGTCGATGCGCGCGTTGGCGTCATGGGGGTCGCCGTGACACGCGCCCCACCGCAGTTCGGGCGTCAGGGCGCTCAGGCGGGTGTGGGTGCGCGCAGCCAGTTCCTCCAGCGAGTTCAGGGTCTGCGGATCGTCCGGCAACTGGGCACGAATGGCGTTCAGCGGTTCGGTCAGCAGGTGAGCCAGATCGAGGGAAAACCGCCCACCAGCCGGGAAGGCCGCACTGGCCTGGTGAAGGTTGGCCAGGGTTCGGCCGTACAGTGCGGCGTCCCCGGCGGTTCGCTCGGGCATTCGGCCCTCGACAAACTCGAAGACCGCGTAAGGACGCGTTCCTTCAAGGGCGCTCAGTTCGCCGTATAGTTGGCCGTTCAGCGCCGACAGGGGCCGGGCCGCAGTGTTCAGACTGGCCGTCAGCGAGAGCTCCCAGTCCAGGTCGGCTGGCGTGCGCCAGCCTGCGCGGTACACCCGCAAGATGGCGTGCGGGTGCCCAGCCAAGCCAGTCAGCAGGTAAGTGTCATTGATGCCACGCCGCAGAAACCGAAGCTGAACGTCGTCCTGACCGGCGTATTGCTGCTGTACCAGCCGGGCCAGCGCCGCTGCCGACAGCACCGAGTGAACAGCGGGAAAGAAAGTGGATGTCATTTCTCTCAGCCTGTCACGCCGCAAACGTCACGGCATCCATGAAATGGCTCACTCGTCTGCCAGGAAAGGTGCGATGCTGGGCAGCAGCAGGGGAGACTGAAGGATGTCGTAGTACGTCGTGCCGGGCAGAATCGCCAGTCGGTGCTTTGTCATGCCCGAACGATTCCAGTGGCCGTCCTTGTGCCCCCCGCCCAGCAGGGCAAAGAACTGCGCCGCGTGCGCGGGCGGCAGCCTGTCGGCGTCACCGACCAGCAGCATTACCCGGGCCTGAATCCCGCCGAGTTCGTCCGTCCAGTCGAACTCGCGGCCCATCAACTCGCCCAGGCGTCCCACCAGGCGCGGCCAGTCCTCCACCCGTGGGCCAAGACCGCTGTAAAGCTGATACATGGGGCTTTGTTGCACCCTGATGGCGCAGGCGACCCTGCCGATGGTGCTGCTGGCGCTGGGCCTGCAACTCGGTTCGGGCGGCTGGCCACGCCTGGGCACGCGCATCTGGCTGGCCACCGCCGCGCGCCTGATCGGTGGGCCGCTGATCGCGCTGGCCTGCGGAAAACTGCTGCACCTCAGCGCCCTGAATCTTCAGGTGCTGGTGCTGTCGGCCAGCATGCCCACTGCCGTGAACGCCCTGCTGATCGCCCGCGAGTACCACGCCGACACCCAGACCGTCGCCGCCGTGGCGACCCTGAGTACCCTCGCCAGCGTCCTGACCATCGCCGCCGTGGTCACTTTGCTGCCCTTCATTCGCTGAACTCTCTTTGGCCATCCCTGACAACCCGCAGCCCACCCCCAGTGACCGCGCTACTCTGCTGGGCGTGAGTGCTGTAGCCGCGCCGCGCATCGACGCCAGATCCATGGCGGCCATCGTGTTGACCCTGGTCTTCTGGGCGTCGGCCTTTGCGGGCATTCGCGCCGGGCTGGAAGCCTTCGGCCCCGGTCAACTGGCGCTGTACCGGTTTCTGGTGGCCAGCCTGGCGCTGGGGGTGTACGCGCTGATCACCCGTACTCCCGTGCCGCCCCTGCCGGAGCTGCTGCGCATCCTGGGCCTCAGTGTTCTGGGCATTACCCTCTACCACGTGTTCCTGAATTACGGCGAGGTCAGCGTGCCGGCCGGAACCGCCAGCCTGATCGTGGCTGCCGGGCCGAGTATGACTGCGCTGATGGCCACGCAGTTTGCCGGCGAGCGCCTGAACGCCTGGGGCTGGCTGGGCACCGCCATCGCCTTCGCGGGCGTGGCCCTGATCGTGCTGGGCAGCGGGCAGGGCGTGCAGTTCACGCAGGGCGCCGTTCTCATTTTGCTGGCGGCGCTGGTGACCAGCGTGTACTTCGTGTTTCAGCGACCCCTGCTGCGGCGCATGAATCCGCTGCACTTCACGGTCTGGAGTCTGATGCTGGGCACCGTGCCCATGCTGGTCTTTTTGCCCGGTCTGCTGCGCGAACTGCCCGCCGCACCGCTGCACACGCACCTGGCGGTGATTTACCTGGGGCTGTTCCCCAGCGCGTTGGCGTACCTGGCCTGGAGTTACGCCCTCTCGCGCGTGCCGGCCAGCGTCACCACGTCCTTCCTGTACGTCAACCCGGTGAACGCCATTCTGATCGGCTGGGTGTGGCTGCGCGAGGTGCCCACACGCGTGAGCCTGCTGGGGGGCCTGATCGCCATTGCCGGGGTGGTGCTGCTGAACCTGCGGGGCCGCCCGAAAGAAGGCCAGGCGTGAACCCCCCCGCGCCCGGCAACGCCATCGAACTCCAGAACGTCTGTATGCGCCTGGGCGGTGAAATTATCCTGAACGGCGTGACGCTGAACGTGCCGCACGGCGAATTCCTGGCGATCGTGGGGCCGTCCGGCGGCGGAAAAAGCACGCTGCTGCGCGTCATCGCGGGGTTGATTGCGCCGCAGTCGGGAACGGTCAAGGTTTCCAGCAACCCGGCGCTGGTGTTTCAGGATTACCGCCTGCTGCCCTGGCGCACTGCCCTGCGCAACGTGCAACTGCCCGCCGACCTGGGCGCCGGTGGCGGCCTGGATGCGCCCGCTGCCCTGCACCTGGTGGGTATGAGCGCCTACGCCCCGTACTTCCCGGCGCAACTCTCGGGCGGCATGCGCGCCCGCGTGGCGCTGGCCCGCGCCCTGGCGCAAAGCGGCGACGTGCTGCTGCTCGACGAACCCTTCGGCGCCCTCGATGCCCTGGTACGCGAGCGCTTCAACGCCGAATTGCGCCACCTGCACGACAAAACCGGGCGCACCACGATTCTCGTTACGCACAGCATCCGTGAGGCGGTGTGGCTGGCCGACCGCGTGGCGGTGCTGCGCGAGGGCCAGATTCTGGAACTGGTGGACACGCGCGGCGAAGGGCGCGTCAGTGCCTACACCGAGGGCCTCGAAGCGCACCTGCGCGGCCTGCTGGGCACCGGGGACAGCACCCGCGTGCGCCTGCCCCACCGCGAACGCTGGAGCAAAACCACGCTGCTGCCGCTGCTCGCCATTGCCCTGGGCTTTCTGGCCTGGCACCTGCTGGCCACGCGGCTGGGCCAACCCTTCCTGTTGCCCACCCCCGCCGCCGTGTGGCAGAAATTCCAGGCCAATGCCCCTCTGCTGTGGCAGGCGCTGTGGGTCACTGCAAAAACGGCGCTGCTCGGCACCTTCCTCGGCGGGCTACTGGGCATGCTGCTCGGCTACCCTATTGCCAAGTTCCGCGCCCTGGAACGCTTCCTGTCCCCGTACATCGTCACCTCGCAGAGCACGCCCATCGTGATCATCGCGCCGCTGCTCGTCTCCTGGCTGGGCTTCGGCACGCTGCCCGCCGTGATTGTTTCGGCCCTCAGCGCCCTGTACCCCCTTCTCGTGTCCACCATGATCGGCGTGCGCGAAATAGACCGCACCTACCACGAACTGTTCGACACCCTGCACGTGGGCTTCTGGCAACGCCTCATGCACCTGGAACTGCCCGGAGCGCTCCCCGTCATGCTCGGCGGCCTGCGCCTCAGCGCCAGCCTGGCCCTGATCGGCGCCGTCGTGTGGGAATTCACCGACCCCAACCAAAAAGGACTCGGCTTCCGTGTCCAGGAAGCCGGAGTCAGTTACGACAAGGCGTTACAGTTTGCTGCGATTACCTTTCTGGTGCTGTTCGGGGTGTTGCTCTATGCCGTCATTACGGCGGTGGAGCGGCGGGTGCTGGGGCAACGGGGGAAGTGAGACCATTCCCCGGAGCTTCCTCTCTAATAGATCTGGAGAGCGCAATACCCATCATGAGCCAGGCTATAGGAGCAAAGCGAATGATTTCAGGCCATAAAAAGATATAGAAAGCATAGGCTAGCAGGCTAGTGCTTATGCCAGGAGCGCTCAGGCGACTTGACCAGATAGCCCAGGTCAGCAGCGCAACGAAGCAGAGTGCCGCTGGAATACCGTAAGTCAGGGCATAATCCATATATTCGTTATGTACTTTGTCAACTGAAGCAAGCATGATGTTTTCGCGTTTGCCGTCTTGGTATATAACCCGCACACTTGGAAAATTATTTGGATCTAAAGGCAACTCCTCAAAGGACTTAATATTCTGAATTCCCCGCTCCTGCATCAGATCTGGCAGTGGGCGAACATGGAACGTTTTGATGAGCGCTGGGGTACCCCAACCAAACAAAGGTTTCTCTTTAATACCATACAGCGCAGATTTCCAGAGAATCGTGCGCCCGCTATTATCTGCAATACCTTGACTCACTTTGGCATTGAGTAAGTCGGTCTTATGAAAAAACGTGGTTCCACCCCATAGAATGAACCCAACCGCCACTGCTCCCCAAATCCGCCAGGGTACTCTAAATGCAAGCAATCCTAGCAGCCCCAATAGTCCGGCCAGCCAAGCAGTACGAGTGAAGGAACCCCATAGCGCCCAGGACATGAGCACTACACCCAAGGCGTACAAATTACTATGAATTCTGACCTGCCCGGCCTGATAAATCGTGAAAGGCAACAGCAGTGCCATAGCGCCACCTAGATAACCACGGTTGCCGAGAGTACCGCCGAAAAGAGTTGCGGTAACTCCTGTAAAAGCATTTCCATTAGGCACGCCCATCAGATGAAGCTGCTGCAGGATGTTGGTTAAGGCAAGCAAACTACCTCCAATGAGAATCGCTATTCCCAATTTCTGTTGCCACTTATGATCTTGCTTAGCCCAGCGCCAGCCAGCCAACAGAACCAGGGCGTACAACATATGCATCAGCACTCCGTCGGCTCGGTCAAGTTGTCCCCACCAACCTGCCCAGCCTGCTCTATTAAGCAAGGTCGTTATGGTGAGCCAAGCAATCAGAATCAGCACAATGGTTAGGGGTGGGCGCACACCTTTCCAGGGACTACTCCAGTTAAAAAGCATCAGCAGGACGCTAGGCAGGATAACTACATAGATCCACCATAAGCGCGGATATAGATAGGTTTGGTCGAAAGATTCAAAGATATTGGGGTTAATGATTAATGGTAGTACAAAAAGTGACCCCAGAAAGAGGGGGATTGCCAATGAAAAATGGCCTGTTATACCACCAGATTCTTGCGAAGGAGGCTCAATTTCCTTGAGTGAATTGACCATTCTCATATTTAAAAATTTTCCCAGTACTACTCGTAACGACAATGTTATATTCTGTTGAGTCGGCATTTGAGTTAATTGCCGTGGTTTTAACTGATGCTGGTAAATGCTGGCCAGCATCGCCGAGTAGTGGATCATCACATTTTGTGGCTTTAACGACATAGCCCTGCAGATCTTTTAACATCTCCATGCTGTTGACACAATGCCTCAAAAAGGCATATGCGCTTACATCATTAGCCTTATTGCGTGATAAAATCAGATTGGGGATAAGTACAGCCACCAGAATACCAGTAATGGTAATCACGATCAGAAGCTCAATGAGCGTAAAGCCTTGAGCCTTTTGGTTGATCATTAAAATCCCCTCTTATCAAAAGACCCTCACCCGAAGGTGAGGGTCTTATCTGGCTCCGAAGTTAGATTAGCTGCTACCAACGATCTTCTTGCCATCGTAGGTAAAGGTCTTACCCGTCTTGGAAACTGCCGCGATGGTGTAGCTATCAGCAGCAGTGTTATAGGTAATAGTGCAGCTGGTAGTGGAGGTGGGAAGGCTGAGGTCCTGCAGTGTAGCGCAGTTGGTTTCGGTAGGCAGAGCCTGAGTCACGCTATCGCGCTTGGCTTCAACGGCAGTAATAGTGTTGCGCAAGAAGCTCTGGGTAGCACTGTCATTAGCCTTGCTGCGGGCACTCAGCAGGTTGGGGATCAGGACGGCGGCGAGGATACCGATGATGGCGATAACGATCAGCAGTTCGATCAGGGTGAAGCCTTGGGTGCTTTTCATGGTGTTCTCCTGGTTCGGCGCGGCGGATAAGGTTATGTATAAGTTCCGCGTAGCCTACTTATGGCGTTTAGCAGTTCCGGGTGTCTCCCGTTCTTGCTTGGTCATAGCGTAAGGTGGGGGGTCTAACAATTCTCTTACGTCCTGTTGTAAGTCGCTTCTGCTCAGCTGTCCAAAGTCAAGCGCAGATGATGCTTGGCAAAAACGGGTGTCCAGCGCGAATTTTTCCTTTTTCTCGGCTATGATTTTCCGGCCTAATTGGCGCTGACCTTAATGTCTCCTGCTGGTGCTCAGGCCTTGCCGCGCCTGTTTTCTTCAGCCACTTCTACTTCCAGAGGTTCGCCAGGGGCCGCGCCGCCTCTGGCCTGGGCGGTGTCCTTAATGGCGTGAGCACTCAGGCCGAACTGGTGGCCACTGCTGTGGGCCCCCTGCAAGATCACGCGGGCCAGTTCACCCAATGTTGCGCCGCCCGCGCGGACGTCCATCTTGAATTCGTTGCGCAGATCGCCCAGGCTCACGTCGTCCAGCATCAGTTCGGTGCCGTAGCGCAGGGTGGTGGGCGGCACGATCAGCAGATCGGCCTCGCCCGACTTCACGGCGTGCCGGAAACAGCGCCCGGTCAGCAGGCCCGCCACGGTGGTCACCCGGCCGAAGGTCTTGTTCTCCACGGCGCGAACCTCGATGTCAAGGCCCTGAATGCCCCGCAGGGGCGCAATGGCGCGTTCCAGCGAGTCCGCGAACAGCAGACCGGTGCCCAGCACCACGCGCATCGGCTGGGGCAGCGCGGCGGGCAATTCCGGCAGCGCTTCGGTTAAGAAGTCGCGGATCATGCCCACGCCGTTTTCCAGCATGGGGAAGCCCTCGTACTCTTCCTCGGCAGGCAGCGGTTCACCCGCCAGCAGGTACAACTCGTCCGATGGGAATACAAAGCGCGTGCCCCGCTCCGTCAGGAACTTCCTGCGCCACACGTTCAGACGCTTCAGGGTGTCCTGTGCTTCCTCACGGTTGAACGTCCGCACGTCCGGCAGGTTGGTGCGGTGCCCGGTCAGGCCAATCGGCACCACCGCCGCTGAAATCACGTTGGGGCGGCTACTCAGATACTCCACCGTCTCGTCCAGGTTCTCGCGGTCGTTGCGGCCGGGCACCAGCACGATCTGCGTGTAGAGGTCGATGCTTTCCAGCCGCTCGATCATGCTGCGAATCTGCACCGCCTGAGGGTCTTTCACCTTGAGGCGCCACCACTTCATCATGTCCTGCCGCAACTCCTGATTGGCGGTGTGTACCGACACGTACAGCGGCGACAGGTTCTCGTCCAGAATGCGGTTGATGTCGCCTTCAGTTAGGTTTGTCAGCGTCACGAAGGAGCCGTACAGGAACGACAGGCGGTAGTCGTCGTCCATGATGTACAGGCTCTTGCGAAAGCCGCGCGGCATCTGGTGCACATAACAGAAATCGCACTTGTTGGCGCACTTCTTGATGCCGTCGAACAGGACTTCCTCGAAGTCCAGGCCCGGGTCTTCCCACTCCACGCTGAACGTGAAGGTGTCAGTCAAGTCCGGCGCGGCGGGCATCAGCAGGCGGTGGTGATCCTGCGCGGTGGTCGGCACACCCGTCATGACCTGAAGCGCCTCACGCGGACGCGCCACCTCCAGAGACACTATGCCCCGCTCCAATTCACGGCGGTACGCCAGCACATCCGTCACCGCCTGCCCATTTACCCGCAAAAGCACGTCACCCGGACGCACGCCCGCCCGTGCCGCCGGACTCCCGTCCTCCACGCTTTTAATCGGCGCAGGATACACCTGCTCATTCAAATTCTCGGCTGCCGTCATCGTCATCACCCCCAAATCGAGGCAAGTCCGGCCCCGAGGAAACAGGCCAGTGTAACAGATCGGGCAAGAGGAGAGGGTGAGGAAAAGAAGCATCCAGCCCCCGGCGGGTCTGTCCTGCGGCGGGTCTGCTCGGGCGCGTGTCCTGGACGGTGTTCTCAGCCAATTGTTTTCAGCAGGTTCACGGTTTCGATCATGGCCAGTACGGCTTCCGCGCCCTTGTTGCCGGCCTTGATGCCGGCGCGGTTGAGCGCCTGTTCCACGGTGTCGGTGGTCAGCACGCCGAAAGCCACGGGAATGCCCGTGTGCAGGCTCGTGTTCAGAATGCCGTTCGCTGCGCCACCCGCGACGAAATCGTAGTGATCCGTGTCGCCCTTGATGACCGCGCCCAGACACACCACCGCGTCATACCGGCCGCTCCCGGCGAGTTTACGCGCGACCAGCGGCACCTCGTACGAACCCGGCGCGATGAAGTGCTCCAGGTTTTCTGTTTTCCCGCCGTGCTGCACGAACGCCAGTTCCGCGCCCTCCACCAGGCGATCCACGATCAGGTGATTCCAGCGCGTGGAGACGACGGCAAACTTGAGGTCAGTGGCAATGAGGTTGGCTTCAATTCTTTTCATGGGGTATTCCTTTGGAAAGCGGCTGGCAGAAAATCGTGGGCCAGCGGCGTCTTATACCGTTCTGGCCGACGTGGAGCACAGTCGAGCGGCTGTTCTCGGATGTGCGGAATAGAGTTCGGAACGGTATTTTCTCCTGCTCACGCTGTTCGGAAAAAGAGAAGGGTCGGAAACAGAGACGGGTTGGCCGTTCTCTTTGTCGGAGTGGTCGGAGTGGTCTTACAGGTGGCCCAGCTTCTCGCGCTTGGTGTTCAGGTAAGCGGTGTTCTGGGCTGTCTGGCCGACGTGCAGGGGCACGCGCTCCACGACGGCCAAGCCGAAACCGCTGAGGCTGCGTAACTTGCGGGGGTTGTTCGTCATGATGCGGAGTCGCTGGGCGCCGAGCAGGTGCAGCATTTGCGCCCCGAGGCCGAACTCGCGGGCGTCCACGGGCAGGCCCAGACGTTCATTGGCTTCCACGGTGTCTGCGCCGCCATCTTGCAGGGCGTAAGCGCGGATTTTATTGAGCAGGCCAATCCCGCGCCCTTCTTGCCGCAGGTAAATGACGGCGCCGCGTCCCTCACTGGCGATGGCGGCCATGGCTGCGTCCAGTTGCGGGCCACAGTCGCACTTCAGGCTGTGAAAGGCGTCCCCGGTCAGGCACTCGCTGTGAACGCGCACCAGCAGCGGTTCAGGGGTAATGTCCCCCATGACGAGGGCCACGTGTTCGGCACCACTCAGGGAATCCTGAAAACCCACCATGCGGAACTCGCCAAAGTGCGTGGGCAGGCGCGCTTCGGCCACGACCTGCATGAACGGGTCGTTCTCCAGGCGGTACGCGATCAGCGCCTCGATACTGCCGACCTTCAGGCCGTGCTTCTTCCCGAAGGTCAGCAGGCCCGGCAGGCGCGCCATCTCGCCGTCGTCGCCCATGATCTCGCAGATGACGCCCACGGGCGCAAAGCCCGCCAGCCGTGCCAGATCGCACCCGGCCTCGGTGTGTCCGGCCCGGCGCAGGACTCCGCCCGGACGCGCCACCAGCGGGAAGATATGCCCCGGACGGCGAAAATCGGCCTGCGCGGCGTCATCGTTCAGCAGCGCGGCAATGGTCGCCGCCCGGTCGAAGGCACTGATGCCCGTGCTGTTGCTCACGTGATCCACACTCACCGTGAACGCCGTGCCATTCGGGTCGGTGCTGCTGCCCACCATGGGCGTCAGGTTGAGCCTCTCGGCCCGGTCAGGCGTCAGCGTGACGCAGATGAGCCCCCGGCCCTCCCGCGCCATGAAATTCACCCACTGTGGCGAGGCGGTCGCGGCGGGCATCAGCAGGTCGCCCTCGTTCTCACGGTGCTCGTCATCCACCAGAATCACCGGGCGGCCCGCCCGCAATTCCGCCAGCAGCTCGCAAATGGGGGAGAGGGCCGTCATGCCTGCGCCTCCAGTTCACGCACGGCCAGCAGGCGTTCCACGTACTTCGCCACCTGATCGGCTTCCAGATTTACCCGTGTTCCCGCCCGCCAGTGGCGCAGGGTCGTGACCTCCAGCGTGTGCGGCACCAGCCACAGCGTGAAGTCCTCGGCGGGCCAGTCGGGCTGGCTTCCCGCCGGGCCGCCCACATCCACCAGCGTGAGGCTCACGCCGTCCACCGTCATGCTGCCTTTCGGCGTCAGGTAACGCGCCAACCCTTTCGGGGCCCGCACGTGCATGGTGTACGCGCCCGGTTCCTCACGCACCTCCAGTACCTCGCCCACGCCGTCCACGTGTCCACTCACGATGTGACCCCCGAACCGCGCCCCCGCCGTCATGGCCCGCTCGAGGTTCACCGCCTGCCCCTCGACCCAGCGGGGAGCCGTTTTCGCCACCGTCTCACGGCTCAACTCCACGCTGAACGACACGTCATCCCACGCGGTGACCGTCAGGCACGCGCCGGCGCAGGCCACCGACTCGCCCAGCTGCAAATCCGTCCACATGTGCCCGGGCGCAATCGACACGCGCACGTTCCCCGCCACCTCACAGACCGCCACGACGCGGCCTGTCTGCTCAACAATTCCAGTAAACATAATGAACTCCCATCGAAAGAGAAAACCGTCCGTCTGAACGCCGCCTGTGCCCCGCCGCTTGGCCCTAGGGAGCCGGGCCAAGCGGCGCCCGCTGAAGCGTTTTCGCCGTGTTTTATTTCCGCGCGACCCATCCAGTGATCAGCACGTCCGGCCCCACCTGCTCGACCTGCACGTTCTCCAGCGCGGCGGCGGCGTGCATGGACCGCACCGGCAGGCTCAGGGCCGCGAGGCCTGCGCCCAGGAGCTTCGGGGCCACAAAGACGCGCAACTCGTCGATGAGGCCCTCGTCGAAAAAGGCGCTGGCGAGGGTCGGGCCACCTTCCAGCAGCAGCGTGGAAATGCCGTGCCGGGCGAGCCCTTGCAGCGCCTCCTGAAGCGAGGTGGAAGGCAGGATGGTCACGCGGTCGTCTCCCTCCAGCGGCGAGCGAACGCCCTGCCGGGTGACGAGAAGCGTGCCCACCCGCACCGCGCGCGCCTGGCTGCCGATGTGGCCCTCCGGATCAAACAGAACCGGGCGGGCGTTGCGGCCTCCCTCAAGCCCGCGCGTGGTGAGCTGCGGGTCGTCCAGCAGTACGGTGCCGCGCCCCACGGCGACGGCGTCCACCTGGTTGCGCCACGCCATGACGCGGGTGCGGGCCTCGGCGCTGCTGACGGGGCCGTTCGCTTCACCCTGTGCGGCGACCTTGCCGTCCAGCGTCATGGCGTACTTGTAGATCACGTGAGGGCGCCCGCGCCCCACCACGGAACGGAAGCCCGCCTGCTGACGCGCGGCCTCGGCTTCCATGACGCCTACCGTCACGTCAAGGCCTGCCGCGCGGAGCCTGGAAATACCCTGCCCGTTGACCAGTGGGTTCGGGTCAGGGGCGGCCACGACCACTCGCGCCACTCCCGCCGCCATCAGGGCATCTGCGCACGGGGGCGTGCGGCCCGCGTGACTGCACGGTTCCAGCGTCACGTAAGCGGTGGCGCCCCGCGCCCGTGCGCCCGCGTGACGCAGCGCGAACACCTCCGCGTGCGGCTGCCCAGCCTGCGGGTGAAAACCGCGGCCCACCACCTCGCCCCGCTGCACGATCACGCAGCCCACAGGTGGGTTGGGCGAGGTTCGGCCCAGTCCCCTGGCGGCCTCGGCCAGCGCCAGCCGCATCCACTCCACGTCGTTCGGTGGATGTTCTCTGTTCTTTTCATTCATACGAAAACGCCACTGACCGGGGTGGTCAGTTCAGCGTTCCCCTTTCTTCCATCCAGACTTGGCGACACAACATACGCGGTTTGTGGTGGCCTGAAGCTCAGGGGTAGTCCTGCGCTTTTCCTGCCAGAACTCCCGTGTTGTTCTGCGGCTTTCACTGTCGGCCCCGGAGTTTCACCGGGTCGGGCCTGCCCCCTATGGTTGTCGGCAGGCTTCGCGGGCTGAGACGGGGTTTTTCTCCGTCAATACCGCCGGTGGGGAATCGCACCCCGCCCCAAAAGAGGTGGCCCGCCCCATGGCCGGGCCAGGTGCAGGGTAACGCACGCCCATGAACGGCGGGTTGGAGCTGTCCAGCATGGCAGAGGCCTGCTGCTGACTTGCCCTACACTGCGGCATGTCTGATCTCCGTGTGGCCCTGCGTGCTCAGTTCCCCAGCCTGGCTTCGGGGCGGGTCTACCTGGATAACGCGGCGGGCGGGTTGATTCCGCAGCACGGCATCGACGCCGTGCAGGCGCACCTGACGCGGTACGGTGCCACGAACGCCCTGCCGGGCCACCAGCCGGGCGCGGAGGTGCTGGCCCTGCGGCAGCGGGCGCGTGAGGCCACGGCGCTGTTCCTGAACGCCGACCCGGCGGACGTGGCCCTGGGGCCGAGTGCCACGGCGCTGGCGTTTCGCCTGGGCGCAGCGTTCTCGCGCCTGTGGGGCGCAGGGGACGAGGTGATCGTGTCGGGCCTGGAGCACGAGGCGAACGCCAGCCCGTGGCGGGAACTGGAACACGTGGGCGTGAAGGTGAAGGTGTGGCACGCCCGTCAGCCGGATATGCGCCTGCACCTGGACGACCTGAAAGCCCTGCTCACAGAAAGAACGCGTCTGGTCTCGGTCACGGCGGCCAGCAATGCGCTGGGCGTGACGCCTGACCTGCCTGCCATCACGCAGATGGTACGGGGCGCGGGCGCCTGGACCGCCGTGGACGCCGTGCATTCCAGTCCGCACCATTTGCCCGACGTTCAGGCGTGGGGCGCAGACTTCGTAATGTTCAGCCCTTACAAGGTGTTCGGCCCTCACCTGGGGGGATTGTGGATTAAGGGCGAGCACCGGGAGCGCCTGCCTTGGCCGAAACTCAGTTTCTTCGCGCCCGGCGACATGGCGGGGCTGGAGCACGGCACGCCGCCGTACGAGCTGCTGGCCGGGTGGCTGGGTACGCTCGATTACCTGCGCGAACTGGGCGGGAAACCCGAGTTGACCCGTGCGGCGCTGGTGGCCGCTTACGGCCATATCGAGGCCCTGGAGCAACCCATCGAGAAAAAGCTGCTGGAGGGCCTGCTGGCCCTGCCGAACGTGACCGTGTACGGCCCCCACAACCTGGACGACCGCGTCGGAACGGTGGCCTTCCGCGTGAACGGTGAAACACCCACCCAGACGGCGCAGCGCCTCACCGCACAGGGGGTCGACGTGGCGGCGGGGCATTTCTACGCCGTGCAGCCCCTCAGCGACCTGAACCTGTATCCCGAAGGCATTGTGCGGGCCAGTATTGCCCACTACACCAGCCAGGAAGACATCCGGCGCTTCCTGAACGCCCTTGCCTGAAGGCGCTTATGCCTCCTCTGGCAAGAGAAGGGTGTTACTTTTCGTTGAACGCTTCCGCGGTGGTGGTGAGCCGTGAGCCGATCCCCGGCAGGCGCGTGTAAGCGGCATTGCGGTTCACCCAGTTCACAATGCGCTCGGCTGGATAGTCCTGCCCGTTGAATTCGCCGTTCTCGGTGGTGTGGGCGTCCTGCACCAGCGTCACCGGGTAGCCGCGGTACAGGCTGCCGTACAGCGTGGCCGTGATGCAGGCGTCACTCTGCGCCCCACACAGGATCAGTTCGCCCACGTCCAGTTTCTCCAGTTCCGCTTCCAGATTCGTTTCCGCGAACGAATCCCCGAACGCCTTTTGAATGACCGGTTCACCCACCCTGGGTTGCAGTTCTGGCACAATCTGCCAGGCGTCCGTGTCCTTTTTCATCCAGTCGTCGTGGTGCTGCACCCACACCACGGGCACGTCCTGTTGCCGCGCTTCGGCCACCAGCCGGGCGATATGGCCCACCACCGTGTCGCGCTGGTAGGCGCTTTGCACCACGTCGTTCTGGACGTCTACCACCAGCAGGCCCTTCTTCGAGCGGTCTTTTTTCATGCCTTCAGCGTAAAGGCTATTCCCGTCAGAAAGTGACGTAAAGTCGATGCCGCACCAGCGTTGCCTGACGCCGCGCCGGGCCAATTGCCAGTCGGACATGAAACGGTCTGGCATTACTGTCGCGGGCCGCCGGACAGGAAAGGCTGCTCACCTTTCGTCTCTCCTCCTTTTCGCGGATGCCTTTCACTGCTGCGTGCCTTACGGTAAAGCATGTCTGAAGCCCTGAACTTACGCGCTGTGTGGGGGAACCGTCCGCTGCTGTCCGTCGGGGTCAGTGTGCTTCTCCAGGATGAAGGGGGCCGCGTCCTGCTGCAACGCCGGGGTGACGATGGCCTGTGGGGAACGCCGGGCGGCGGTCTGAACCCCGGCGAGGACTTCCTGACGGCGGCACACCGTGAGCTGCTGGAGGAAACCGGCTTGACCTGTCCGAACCTGAAACTGCTGCCACTTGCAGAGGGCCTGGTCAGCGGTTCAGACTTCTGGCACCGTTACCCCAATGGGCACGAGGTTTACATGCTCGGGCGGCGGGCACATGGCACCTTACCTGCCGCTGCACTGGCGCACGCGAATCCTGACGACAGTGGCGAAACCCTGGAGTTGCGGTGGTTTTCGCTGGACGACTTGCCGGAACTGAGCAGCAACACCAACCGCGCCAGCCTGAATGTCCTGCGTTCACGCGCTGGCCTGAGCCCGCTGCCCCTGAACCCCGTGCCGCCTGCCCCGCCTGTCGGTTCGCACCTGCTGGACTTGCGAAAACTGGTGGGTTCACGCCCGCTGTTTGCGCCGGGCGCCAATGTGCTGGTGGTGAACGGTGAACACCGGCTGCTGCTGCTCCGCCACGCGGGAACGGGGCGCTGGACACTGCCGGGCGGCAGTCTGGAACCCGGCGAGACGTTCGAGGCCTGTGCACGCCGCGAAACCCTGGAGGAAAGTGGCCTGACCATACATGAATTAACGCCGCTGCTGCTGTGTGCTGGGGCAGAGTACCGCTTCACTTACCCGCACGGGGACGTGGTGGACAACGTCTCGGCGCTGTACCGCGCTGAGGGCTGGAGTGGCGAACTCTGCCTTCAGGTGGAAGAAGTGCTGGAACACGCCTGGTTTTCTGCCGACGCCCTGCCACCGGACGAGGCCCTGAGCGGCGCCCTGATTCGCACCCACGTCGGGCACTGGCGGAACACGTTGGCCTGACTTATACCAATTGCGGTTCTATCGCTGCTTCCCGGCGATATCACCCGACTGGAAGGAGAAGCAAAAAATACGTGCTGCAGAAAATGAAAGAGGATTGCGGTGCTTTTCCGAGAGTCCTATGGAATTGGACGCAGTGCGTATCACGCCAGCAACTGCGCCAGCCCTGCGGAGGCCTTCTCACGCAGGCTGAAAGTCAACAGGGGCGTCAGTTCGGTGGCGTCCGGGTTGATCTCGATGACGACGGCGCCTTCGGCCATGGCTTCCAGCGCCAGCCCGGCCGCCGGGTACACCACGCCGCTGGTGCCGACAATCAGGGCGACCTCACAGGTGTGAAAGGCGTTCTGGGCGGCTTCCAGGGCGTCCTCGGGCAGGAACTCGCCAAACCACACCACGTTGGGCCGCATACGGTTCCCGTTCGGGGAAGTGGGCGGCGTCTGCAACGCGTCTGGCGCGGCCAGCGGGAAAGTTTCGCCGGTTTTCTCGTCCCGTGCACTCAGCAGGTTGCCGTGCAACTCCACCAGGCGTTTACTTCCGGCGCGGGCGTGCAGGCCGTCCACGTTCTGCGTCGCCAGAAAAAAACCTTCCCCTTTCTCGCGCTCCAGCCCGGCCAGCAGGCGGTGGCCCTCGTTCGGTTGGGCGTTCAAGATCTCGCGGTAACGTCCAGCGTACCACTCCCACACCATCTCCGGGTCACGGGCGTAAGCGGGCGGACTCGCCAGGTCTTCCGGCCTGAAGCGCGCCCAGTGGCCTGTCTGCGCGTCCCGGAAAGTCGGGATACCGCTCTCGGCACTGATGCCCGCCCCGGTCAGGACGGCCACTTTTTTGGCGTTCCTCAATGCCGCCCGCGCCTCGGTCAGGTTCATGCTTACAGGGTAAGGCACTGGCCGACTCCCTGTAAGTCAAGTATGAAAACCGTCTATCAGGCGAGGGTCTCTGTGGAAAGATAGGCTTTGACATGGTAAAAACTCCCAGAACAGCCTTCGGCGATTATGTGAAGGCCATCCGCAAGGTTCACGGCAAGGGGACGCCCGAGAATACCTATCTGCCACTGCTCAAAGAGTTGCTGGACGCCTTGCTGCCCGAATACGAGGTCATCACTCACCCCAGTAAAGACGAGCAGGGTCTGCCCGACTTCGGCCTGAGGGAAAAGGATGGAGCCGAAAATGTGGCTCTCGGTGAAGCAGAGGCCCTGGATGTTCCGCTGGCGAAAAATGTACACGGGCTGGAGCAGGCGCGGCGCTACGCCCGGCAGAAGCCCACGCTACTGACCAACTTTCACGAATTCGTCGTGCTGGAGGGCGAGACCGAGCTGGGCCGGTACACCATCCCCCACGCCGACTTGACCAGCGCGACCACGCCCGCCGACCTGGCAAAAACTCACCTGGACGAGTTGAGCGCCCTGCTGAGCGTGTGGGCCAGCGCACGCGGCAGCCTGACCCGGCCTCAAAAGATCGCCGGCTTACTGGCTTACTATGCCCGGCAAGCCATGCACAACCTGGAAGGACAGGACGCCGACGCCCTGGCCCCGCTGCGCAAAGCGATGGAAGACGCCCTGGGCACCAGTTTCACCCTGCCCAAGATCGAGAAGAACAAGAAAAACGCTGAACAGCAGCGCAGAGAAGAGGCCAAATGGGCCGAGAAACAGGCCGAACTCGATCACTTCTTCCGTTCCAGTCTGGTGCAGGCCCTCTTTTACGGACTGTTCGCTGGGTGGGTCGCTGCTGCCAGGACAGGCAAGGGCGCTGAGATCAGCCGTGGAAACATCGCCGACGACCTGAATATTCCCGTCATCAGCCTGCTGCTCGACGAGGTGAACACCTCCCGTAAGCTCACCCGGCTGGACTTGCGCGCCCTGGTTGACCGCGCCCTCGACATGCTGCGGCGCGTGGACGCCGAACCCTTTTTGAAGAGTTTTCAAGAAGGAGCCGCCGTCACGTACTTCTACGAGCCGTTTCTGGAAGCCTTCGACGCCCAGCTCAAGAAAGACCTCGGCATCTGGTACACCCCGCATGAGATCATCCGCTACCAGATCAGGCACGTTCACGGGCTGCTCCAAACCCACCTGAACTTACCGCTAGGCCTGCTCGACCCGAATGTGACCATTCTCGATCCCGCCACGGGCACCGGAGGCTACCTGCTGGAATTGGGCCGCTTCCTGACCGCCGAAATGCAGAAAGAAGGCAAAGGGCGCGTCGGCGCACGGTTGAAAGAAGCTTTCCAGACCCGTATTTACGGCTTCGAACTGATGCCCGCGCCCTTCGCCATCGCCCACCTGCAACTGGCCCTGCTGCTCAGCGAAGCGGGCGCACCCCTCAACAGCGATGAGCGCGTCGGCGTGTACCTCACCAATAGCCTCAACGGCTGGGAACCTCGCAAAACCAAACCCGACCCCCTGTATGGCGAGCTGGCTGAAGAGCAGGAGCTGACCGACGAGGTTAAACACCACCGCAAGATCATGGTTATGATCGGCAATCCGCCTTACGCCCGCTTCGCCGATATGCCCGACAATCCTGAAGAATT
The DNA here is from genome assembly GCF_004634215.1 of Deinococcus fonticola. Classification (NCBI taxonomy): domain Bacteria; kingdom Thermotogati; phylum Deinococcota; class Deinococci; order Deinococcales; family Deinococcaceae; genus Deinococcus; species Deinococcus fonticola. Next base: position 46,871 of record NZ_SMMH01000018.1, read on the forward strand.
GGCCCTGGTCGCCCCATACAAAACTTGCTTGCGCGAAAGCTGGGGCGTAAAAAAACAACTCCTGGACGACCTGTATATACGCTTCATTCGCCTGGCCGAGTGGCGCATCGCCGAGAACACCCAGGCAGGTATCGTCTCCTTCATCACCAACCGCAGTTACCTGACGGGCATCAGTCACCCGGTCATGCGCGAACACCTATTGAAGCGCTTCGACCACCTGTACATCGACGATTTGCACGGCAACCAACGCGCCCACAAAGCAGGTGACGGCAGTGTGTTTACCACCGACACCAGCGGCGGCATCAAAGTGGGCGTGGCGGTTGGTACCTTTGTCAAACTGGCAGACAGCCCACCCGACACGCTAGCGCAAGTGCATTACCGCGATTACGAAGGCAGCGGCGAAAGCAAACGTCAGGCGCTCCTGGAAGAAGCCACGCCGTATGAACCCGCTTTCACCCCCAGCCGCAAACACCGCTACATCTTGAAACCCCTGAACGGAGAAGATGCGTACTGGGACTGGCCGAGCGTAGACGAGATTTTTCCAATGCGATTTAGCGGCGCTCAAGCTGCCAGAGATGGTATTGCAGTCAGTTTCCTCGGAGAGGGCCGCCAGAAAGCTGAAGACCTAGCCGACGAATTGATCTCTGATGCGAGCTTCATCGAGAAGTACGCTGAAGCCTCTCTTGAGAGGGATGGCAGTCTCAAGGGACGAAATGCTGTTATTGGGAATGAGATTCAGCGAATTGCCGTTCAGCCATATTTATTCCGTCCGTTTGATCTTCGGGAGGTTCTCTGGGATGACCGCCTGCTCATTCGTGATCGCCCAGAATACCTTCCTCAGATTAGTGAAAACGCCTTCCTCATCGCCAGTCAAGTCATGGAGAAATTCGTAGAAGGTGAAGAAGGCGCTCCTCTCTTTGACCGGGTGGGATTTTCAAACGTTGGTATCGAGTTCCATCACATGCGACCAGATGCAAGAGCAATCCCTCTCCGCTTGCGTTTCAAGCATTTCGCTTCGGATGAGCAGTACGAGTACCTGCCCAACATCTCCGACTTTTACGATGATCTGGCACGGGCGGGGGTGTTGAAGGTCGCGACTGCGAAAGCGGGGTCAACTTGCTTGCCTAGGCCTAAGCCTGCGCCTGTGCTGTCGCGGTACGGCGTGGTGAGGGACGAGAAAGGGCGGCCCAACGCGCTGGCGTGGGAACTGGCGGAACAGGTGTTTTACCACGCGTTGGCGGTGCTCAGTGCGCCCTCCTACCGCGCCGAACATGCCGAGTATCTGGCGGAAGATTGGCCCCGTGTGCCGCTGCCTGGCACTCGCGCCGTGCTGGCCCAGGGAGCAGAACTGGGCCGCAGGGTGGCGGCGCTGCTTGACCCGCAGGCGCAGCCGGACGTGCCGCGCTCGGTGGGCCGCCTGGTGACGCCGGGCACAGACATGGAAGCGCCGGAAGCGGAGTTGAACATTGGCGTCAAACCGCGCTATGACGCCGGGCGAGAAGTGTATGTGTTGTCGGACACGCTGGAATTAGCGGGGGTATCTGAGGCAGTCTGGGGGTTCACGCTGGGCGGGTATCCGGTACTGAAAAACTGGGTGGAGTATCGCAAAGGCCGCAAGCTCACGCTGGACGAAGCCGATTGGCTGGAAAGTATCGTGCGGCGCGTGCAGGGGTTGCTGAACCTGGGGCCTGAACTCGACGCCGGGTATACAGCGGCAAAAGCCACTGGGGATACGGCGCCGAGCTGATGTCTACAGCCGCCTTTCGAGGTAATCGGCCAGCAGGCGGTAGCTGCGGGTCTTCCCGGCGATGTCGGCGCTGCCGTGGCCCTCGTCGCTAAATTCGACGTACTCGAAGTGCTCACCTTCCTTCTTGCCGTCAGCGATCAGCGCGTCGCGGAAGTCGCGGGCCTGGTTGATCGGGTAGCGCGTGTCGTTGGTGCCATGCATCATGAACATGTGGGCTTTCAGTTTGCCCGCGTGGGTAATGGCGCTGCGCTCGCGCCACAGCTCGGCGTCGGCCACGGGGTCGCCAAGTGAGTGAATTGCATTGAGCAGATGGAAGAATGGAGCCATCCGGGGCGCTTTCCCACGGATGGCGTAGTTCTGCAATCTGCTCTAGGCTCTGGGTATGACCAAAACCGATACGCAGTGGACGGAGTTGACGCGACGCTGGCAGGAACTGGCCGACCTGAGCGGCATCAATTCCCTATTGGGCTGGGATCAGAGCACGTACCTGCCGCAGGCGGCCTCGGCGGGACGCTCGCGGCAGACCGCGCTGATCTCCACCATCGCGCACCAGAAGGCCACCGACCCGGAGTACGGCAAACTGCTGGACACCGCCGGAAAGAGGGACGACCTGACGCCCGAGCAGGCCAGGATGCTGGGGCTGGCCCGCAAAAACTACGACCAGGCCACCCGCCTGCCCACCGCCTTTGTCGCCGAGTGGACGGAGCACGGCGGCAACAGCTACTCCGCCTGGACGGAAGCCCGGCCCGCCAACGACTTCAGGCGCATGGTGCCCATCCTGGAGAAGACGCTGGATTACAGCCTCCAGGGCGCGGGGTACTACCCCGAGTTCGCCACGCCGATGGATTACTTCATCGACCAGTCCGACGAGGGCATGACCCAGGCCCAGGTCGATGACGTGTTCCGCCAGCTCCGCGAGGCGCTGGTGCCGCTGGTCGAACAGGTGGCGCAGGCCGAGAGGCCCCGCGTGGACTTTCTGGAACGCCATTACCCCAAGGAGCTGCAACTCAAGTTCGGGGAGGGCATCATCCGCGATTACGGGTACGATTTCACGCGCGGGCGGCAGGACTTGACGCACCACCCCTTCATGACGCGCCTGGGCGGGCACGACGTGCGCATCACCACCCGCGTGAAGGAAAACGACCCCATCGACGCGCTGTACAGCACCCTGCACGAGTCCGGTCACGCGCTGTACGAGCAGGGCGTCGCCGAGGAGTACCTGGGCACGCCGCTGGGCCACGGCGTCAGTGCGGGCGTGCACGAGAGCAGCTCGCGCCTCTGGGAGAACCTGGTGGGCCGCAGCCGCGCCTTCTGGGCGGCGTATTTCGGCGACATGCGGGACGTGTTCCCCGAGCAACTGAAGGACGTGACGGAAGAAGAGATGCACCGCGCCAGCAACGTGGTGGCCCGCAGCCTGATCCGCACCGACGCGGACGAGCTGACCTACAACCTGCACGTGATTACCCGCTACGAACTGGAACGCGACCTGCTGAGCGGCAAACTGGCCGTGCGCGACCTGGCCGACGCCTGGCACGCCGCCTACGAGCAGAACCTGGGCCTGCGTGCCCCCAGCGACGTGGACGGCGTGTTGCAGGACGTGCACTGGTTTTTCGGGCAGATCGGCGGGGCCTTCCACGGCTACACGCTGGGCAACGTCCTGAACGCCCAGTTCTACGCCGCCGCCGAACGGGCCAACCCCGGCCTGGAAGGGGACATTGCCCGCAAGGACTTCTCGCGCCTGCGCGTCTGGCTCACGGAAAACGTGTACTGCCACGGCAGCCGCTACACCCCGAATGAATTGCTGGAGCGGGCCACCGGGCAGGGCCTGAGCGTGGAACCCTACCTGAACTACCTGAGGACGAAGTACAGCGACCTGTACGGCCTGAAGTAAGGGAGAAGCGGGGGGCGGCGCGGACGGGGGAGACCGGAGGCCCGCGTCGCCCCCGCCCCTACTGCACGCGACTGAACACCAGCGTGTCCCGCAATTTCAGCGGGTTGTCCGCGGCCACGTCGTCGTTCCTGAAGACAGCGTCCAGTGTGAAGCCCAGCTCACGGGGAATGCGGGCGCTGCGCTCGTTGCGGGCGTCACAGCGAATTTCCAGGCGGCGAAACCCCAGCGTGTCCAGGGCCAGGCCAGTCAGCGCCCGCGCGGCCTCCTGCGCGTACCCCCGCCCGGTGTGGGGCGTGGCGACCCAGTACCCGATCTCGCCCCTGGGCACCAGCCAGTTCAGGTGGTGCAGGCCGCTGTTGCCCAGCAGGGTGCGCCCGTCCGCCGTCCAGATCACGTAGGTCAGTTCGGTACCTTCCCTGAACCGCTCGATGCTGGCCTGGACGTACTCCCGGCGATCCTCCAGCGTGGCGGGGGCGTGCGCCCACGGCATCCACACCTTCAATTCCGGCAGTGACGCCTCGATGGCCGCCTGCATGGCCCCGGCGTCCTGCACGCGCGGCTGGCGCAGCAGCAGGCGCTCGGTGCGCAGTTCCGTGGGGATGGTCGGGAAGGAGAAAGTCACCCGTTCATTGTGCTTCAGTGACCCTCACCGATGTGCGCCCGCTTGCGCTTGATGAACGTCCACACCAGGTACAGGGCCACCAGGGCCAGGATGACCTTCGAGGCCGGGTCGACGATATGCGAGACCTTCTCGTAGTTCTCGCCCAGGGCGTACCCGGCGTAGGCCAGCAGCGAGGCCCACACGCCGGAACCGATGGCGCTGTACAGCAGGAACTTGGGCAGCGGCATCTCGCTCATACCCGCCGGAAGGCTCAGCAAACTGCGGATGCCGGGAATCAGGCGGCCGAACAGCACCGCCTTGCTGCCGTGACGGTCGAACCAGTCGTCAGCCTTCCTGATCTCGTTGCCGTCCAGCGTCAACCACGCCCCGTGCTTGTCGGCCCATTTCACGATGCGTTCCTCGCCGAAGGCCTTGCCGATGAAGTACAGCGGCAGGGTGCCCAGCACGCTCCCCAGCGTTCCGGCCAGGGCCACGCCCGCAAAGGTCAGGTCGCCCCGCGCCGCCGCGAACCCCGCCGCCGGCATAATCAGCTCGCTGGGAATGGGCGGAAACAGGTTCTCCAGGATCATGAGCAGCACGATCCCCAGGTATCCCATGCTGTCCATCAGGTTCTGCATCCACTCAATCATCCCCAGTAGCTTAACGGGCGGGCGGTCGGCGGGACGTCCTCACAAAGACTGACTCAAGACACCCGCCCTTACACTGAACGGTATGACCGCGCCCCTGAGCATCCCGGACGGCCTGCAAGCCGTCATCTTCGATTTCGACGGTACGATCCTCGACACCGAAACCACCGAGTTCCGCCGCTGGGAGGCCCTGTACCGCCAGCACGACCGCGAGCTGGCCCTGCAGGACTGGCAGCGCGGCATCGGCACCTGGGGGGCCTTCGACCCCTGGGCGGGACTTCCCGAGCACGTGCAGGCCGACCGCCAGAACGTCCACGCTACCCTGCACGCCAGCATTCTGGAGGCCATTGAGCAGCAGGACTTGAGGCCCGGCGTGCTGGACGTGTTCGGGCAGATCAAGGCCGCCGGGTTGCGCCTGGCCCTGGCGTCCAGCAGCGACCGCGCCTGGATCACCCGCTGGCTCACCCAGCACGGCCTGCTGGACGTGTTCGAGACTCTCGCCACCCGCGATGACGTGGCCCGCGTAAAACCCGACCCGGAACTGTACCTGCTGGCCGCCCGCAATCTGAACCTGAAACCGGAGCAGTGCCTGGCCGTCGAGGACAGCCTGAATGGAGCTACCGCCGCCGTTGCCGCCGGAATGCAGGTGGTCGTGGTGCCCAACGAGATCACGGCCACGCAACCCTTCCCCCCCGAATGGCCGCGCCTGGACGACGGGTACACGCAAGGGTTAGCGGGGTTGCTGAAAGCGCTGCGGTGAAGGGGTGCGGTGAAGGGGTGCGCGGGAAGCGGGACGCGGTCAAGAATGGGTGGGAAGTGGGGATACCACTCCGAAAAATAGATTGCGCATTCAATCTATTTTTCCGAACGGAGTGAGTAAGTGGCTAGCGGGTACAGTTACGGGCCTCCGGGGAAAGCGCCCGAATGCCCTCCACTTCCCCCGCCAGCCACTTTTGGCTTCTCCCTCCGGTCGGGGTTTGAACAGGGCATACCCTGTTCTTCCCCCGCCAGCTACTTAGGAGAAAATACGGGTCTGGACGGCGTGGACTTGTAAAGCTGCGCAGCAGAGCCCATTCGGGTGCTGTTCCCGGATGGGCGGAATAGAGTTCAGACCCGCATGAGTGGTCAGTGGGAAAAGAGGGGACAGAGTTAAGCCACATGCTTGGCCTGTCCTGCCGGGCCGTTCTCGAAGAAACGCACAGCGGCCCAGATGTCCTCGAACGCTGGTAAGTAGAAGTCTGCCCAGCTCGCGTAGGACTCAATTTCTGCTGTGCTGAGGATCGAACCCGCATTCGCCAGGGCCAGTCGGCGCGTGAATTCCGCTTCCAGGTCAAGCACGGTTTTGCCGTCCTGACGCAGATGAAGGCACAGCACCGCGAAGCTTTCCGAGCGTCTCAGGGCGCGGCACAGCCACAGGAGGCGCCGCAACCTGCGCTGCAACACCTCCAGATCGGTGGAATTGACGCTGCTTACCGCCATTCGACGCGGGCGGCGCGGGCTTCCTCCTGGCGGGCCAGCTCCTGGCGCTGCACCTGCGCCACAGCGTCGGCCAGGGCTTCTTTCAATTCGGGAATACCACGGTTTTTCAGGGCACTGACGGGAATCCCCCCGGTGCGCTCGACCTCGCGGGCCAGCACTTCCGGGTCGGCGGCATCGGCCTTGTTCAGGGCGACCACGGTGGGCATGTCCACGAAGCCCAGTTCCTCCAGGATGCGGTTCACGGCGTTTAATCGGGCGTCCGCGCCGGGGCTGGCGGCGTCCACCACGTGCAGCAGGATGTCCGCGTCCCCGATTTCCTCCAGGGTGCTGCGGAAAGCCCGCGTCAGATCCTTGGGCAGGTCACGAATGAAACCCACCGTATCGGTAAAAATCACCTGCCCGATCCCGTCGATGAACCCCTGGCGGCTGGTGGGGCGCAGCGTGGCGAACAGTTTGTTCTCGGCCAGCACGCGGCGCGGTTCCTCGGCGGCGTGCGTGAAGGCGTTGAGCAAGGTGCTTTTTCCGGCGTTGGTGTACCCCACGATGGAAATGACCGGAATATCGTTGCGGCTGCGGCCCTTGCGAAGTTCCTCGCGCCGGGCCGACACGCCACTCAGCTGCTTCTCCAGAAACGCCAGGCGGTCGTTGATGCGCCGGCGGTCCAGCTCCAGCTTCGTTTCACCCGGCCCACGGGTTCCGATGGCTCCGCCCCCGGCACTGCCCCCGCCGCCCCCAATGCGCGAGAGTTGCGCCCCGGCACCCAGCAGACGCGGTTTCATGTAGCGCAGTTGCGCTAGTTCGACCTGCAGGCGCGATTCCACCCCCTGCGCGTGCAGGGCGAAAATATCCAGGATCAGTTGTGTGCGGTCGATCACCTTCAGGCCCGTTGCGGCCTCGATTTCACGCGCCTGCACCGCCCCCAGTTCCTGACCGAAGATCAGCAGGTCGGCGTCCAGGTGGTAGGCCTTGCTGGTCAGTTCCTCCAGTTTCCCGGCGCCGATTAGCGTGCCGGGTTTCAGGTTGCGGCGGTAAATCAGTTCCCTGTAAACGACTTCCGCGCCGGCCGTGCGGGCCAGTTCGCCCAGTTCCTCCAGGCGTTCCTCGGCGTCGAACTCGCCTTGATCCACCTGCACCAGAATGGCGCGTTCGTGGTCTTTCTTGGCCTCACGGGTGCGGGCGGCGCGGGCAATTTCTTCCTCCAGGGCCGAAACCTGCGCCCCCAGGTCAAACTCGTCAATTTCAAACGGTTGCGCGGGCGGCAGGATGCGCCAATCCTCTTCCTCGCCCACCGTGCCGGGCGGGGTCAGGTGCGCCGCGTGAACCAGGCCGGGCCGCCCGTCGTTCTGCACCTCGATGGCCACCACCGCGTCCAGCCGCTTTAAAAACAGCGTGGACAGGTCGCCCTTGCTGAGCGCCCCGCCTTTGGGGTGGGCGTGCAGCAGGTGAAAGCCCGCCAGGCGGTTTTCGCCCATGCGGAGATCCGGAAATTCCGTGCCTTTCGCGTCCGCGACACTCACGGAAATCACGCGCCCCCGCCGGTCGATGACCACGCCCACCTCACGCCGCACGTCGTGCGACAGTTCAGCCAGGTTCCGCGCCAGTTCCGGCGAGCCGAGGCGGCCCGGCTCGATGCGGCGGCGGTACAGGTTCTCCAGCGATTTCTTCTGCGCCGGGCGCAGGCCCGACAGGTTGCCATGCACTTTATCTATGTTGAGTCACATCCTTTACTGATTGCTTGAATTCCCGAAGCGGAGGAGCGACGCTCGACTCGCGCTTGAATAAACTTGTTCGCACCGTCACGGGCTGCCATGTCGCAGGTCGGGGGGAATCATGCCCCGGCGAGGAAGGGAGACACATTGGCATTGTGGTCAGCCTAGCAAGCTGGCCCGTACAGAACGTGTGCAATTCAACGAAAAATCTTGATCATCGTGACCCAAGCTTATACGGTCAACCCGCGGGGGCATCCGCCGCATGGCTTAGAACATAAGACAAAAGAACGCCGTGCTTTTTGTTCGAGCAGCGCAAGTGAATTTAAATGAATAGGACGAAGAACGGAATTCGGAGACCTGCTCTGGCAAAAGCCAGGCCAGAGCAAAGACCGCCACTGGGGCGGCCTCTCTTCTTCATTGCTGCTCAGTTGTGCGTCATGTCCAGCGGAACGACCCACTGGGCAAATTCTTCTTCGGTGACGTGGCCGAGGGCCAGCGCGGACTCCTTGAGGGAAATGCCCTTCTTGTGCGCGTTCTTGGCGATGGCAGCGGCCTTGTCATACCCGATGTGCTTGTTCAGCGCCGTGACCTGCATCAGGTTCTTGTCGAGGTTCTCCTTGATCTTCGCCTCGTTCGGCTCGATGCCCACGGCGCAGTTGTCGTTGAAGGCCAGGCAGGCGTCACTGATCAGGCGAATGCTTTCCAGCACGGCGTGCACCATCACGGGCTTGAACACGTTCAGCTGGAAGTTCCCCTGCGACCCCGCGAAAGCCACGGTGGCGTCGTTGCCGAATACGCGGGTGGCGACCATGGTCATCGCTTCGGACTGGGTGGGGTTCACCTTGCCGGGCATGATGGAACTGCCTGGCTCGTTTTCCGGAATGTTGATTTCGCCAATGCCGTTGCGGGGGCCGGACGCCAGCCAGCGCACGTCGTTCGCCATCTTCATCAGGGCGCCTGCCAGCGTGCGCAGCGCGGCGGAGGTTTGCACCAGGGCGTCGTGGGCGGACAGCGCGGCGAATTTGTTCTCGGCGCTGCGGAACTTGAACCCGGTTTCATCACTGAATTTCTGGGCGGCCAGCTCACCGAATTTCGGGTGGGCGTTCAGGCCGGTGCCCACCGCCGTGCCGCCGATGGCGAGTTCCAGCAGCCCCTCGCCGGCGTGTTTCACTTCGGCCAGCGCATAGTCGAGTTGCGCGACCCAGCCGCCGATCTCCTGCCCCAGCGTGATGGGCGTGGCGTCCTGAAGGTGCGTGCGGCCCACCTTCACCAGGCCGCCGTATTGCTCGGCTTTGGCGGCGAGGGTGTCGCGCAGTTTGCCCACAGCCCCGTACAGGCGCTCGTTCAGTTCCAGCACCACCGCGATGTGCATGGCGGTGGGGAAGGTGTCGTTGCTGCTCTGGCCGCGGTTCACGTGATCGTTCGGGTGCACCGGCGCCTTGCTGCCCATCACGCCGCCCGCGATCTCGATGGCGCGGTTGGAGATCACCTCGTTGCTGTTCATGTTGCTCTGCGTGCCCGACCCGGTCTGGAACACCACCAGCGGGAAGTGGTCGTCCAGTTTCCCGGCGATCACCTCGTCGGCCGCCTGCACGATCAGGTCGGCAATGTCAAGGGGCAGTTCGCCCAGGGCGGCGTTCGCCTGCGCCGCGCCCTTTTTCAGGATGCCCAGCGCCCGGATAACGGGGCGGCCCCACACGAACGTGTCGCGCCCAATCGGGAAGTTGTGAATGCTGCGCTCGGTCTGCGCGCCCCAGTAGCGGCTGGCGTCCACGTCCAGCGTGCCCATCGTGTCCGACTCTTTGCGAAAGTTGGTCATAGCACCCCAGTGTAAGACGGGTGGAGTGCGGGCGCGGCGGGTGTCACGGGCGCGGGAACGTGACGGCGACCTGTCGCCGGGAAGGGTCAAGGCCGCCAGGGGCCACTGGGCGTGAAAATCTCCACGAGCCGCTGCATCAGTTCGTCCGGGGTGGTTTCTTCCAGAAGGCCGGGAAGCGTCAGCTCCTCAATGAGCAGGCCGCTGATGGTCAGGTAAATCAGCGTGAACTCCGGGTGGGTCAGGGGCAGGCCGTGCGTGGGGCCAAAATTCCGGTTCAGGTAAAAGTGATGGTTCAGCGTATGACGGAGAGTGTCCTGCAATTCGGGGCGGCGGGTGGCTTCCAGGCGGAGTTCCAGCAGGCTCAGGTACGCAGTGCGGTCTTGCAGCACGCGCTGCACGAGGTTTTGCAGCAGCTCCGTCAGCAGTTCCCTTCCGGGCGGGCGCTGGAGGGTGCTTTCAAGCCAGTCTGCGTCGGGTTGCAGGCGAAAGTGAACGTGTTCGGCGGCCTGCCTCAGCAGTTCGGCTCGGTTCCGAAAGTAGTTGGAGGCCGTTCCGGTAGGCAGGCGCGCTTCGGCGTCCAGGGTGCGGTAGCTGAGGCCACGTGTGCCTTCGCGGGCCAGGATGGTCAAAGTGGCGTCCAGCAGAGCGGCGCGGCGGGCAGCGTTGTGACGCATGACTTGACTTTATGACACCCTGACCGGTACAAGTGTAGTGATCAGGAGGATTTAATGCATATTCTCAGTCAAGGGACGGTTCTTCTCTGTGATGACCCGCGTCAGGCGGCACAGTTTTACATTCAGCACCTGGGATTTCAGGCAGTGGTGGAACTGGATTGGTACGTGAGCTTGCAGCACCCAGATTTGCCGGGCATCCACCTTGACCTGCTGCACCGGGCGCATGAGGCAAACTCGGCCAGCCAGCGGCACCAGCCCACCTCCGGGATTCTGCTGGGGTTTATGGTTGAAGACGCCGCCCGAGAAGAAAAACGCCTGAGCGCTGCTGGCTTGACCATCACCAAACCCCTGACTGATGAATCCTGGGGGCAACGGCGCTTTCAGGTGCTCGCTCCAGACGGTGTGATTGTGGAGGTTTTGCAAACCATCCCGCCTGACCCGACCTGGCTGGCCCAGCAAGGCCGTTAACGCTTACGCCGTGCGCGTTCGGTGGGTTGCCAGATGGCGGCCTTGCCCACTTCCCTGGCCACCTGAGTCGCCGCTTCCCGCGCGCTGGCCGGCGCTGAAGCGGCCAGCTGCTCGTGCTGCGCGCGGTTGTTCTCGGCCTCGTCGCGGGTGGGGCCGGAGCGGCTGGGTTGCTCCAGAAGGGCGTAAACAAGCTCGCGCAGGGTCACGCCCAGGTCTTTCAGGATGCGCCACATGCCTCAGTTTAGACCGCGCAGTTCAGACTGCTCAGCTTAGAGCGCTCAGTGTGGCCTCAAACACACGTGAAATCATGACGCCGATGCCCGTCCGCCTGCTGCCTGTCTTCCTGTTCCTGGCCCTCACGTCCTGCACGGTGGCGCGCAGCCTGAAAGTCACGCAGGTGGTGGGAAGCGGCATGCTGTACACGGTGGCCACGGTCGAGCCCGGCAAAGACCGCCTGCAACTGCACTGGCTCAACCCCACCACGGGCCAGCCGTACCGAACCCTGGCGCAGGTGACGGCCCGCCTTAGAAAACAGGGGCAGACTGTCCTGTTTGCCACCAACAGCGGCATTTACGCGCCCGGCCCGAAACCGCTGGGCTTGCATGTGGAGCAGGGAAAAACGCTGGTGCAGGTCAATAATGCCCGCAGTGGCGGAAATTTTGCCCTGCTGCCCAACGGGATTTTCTGGGTGAAAGGCCAGCAGGCGGGCGTGACCGAAACGCAGGCCTACAAACATAACGACCCGCGCCCCGATTACGCCACGCAGTCTGGCCCACTGCTGGTGCAGGGTGGCAAATTACACCCGGAATTCAACAAGGGCAGCAGCAGTTTCAAACTCCGCAGCGGCGTGGGCGTGTGCGAGGACGGCAAGGTGCGCTTTGCCGTCAGTGCCGGGCCGGTGAACTTCTACAGCTTCGCGGTCTTTTTCCGCGACACCCTGAAGTGCCCGGACGCGCTGTACCTGGACGGCAGCATCAGCGCCTACGCCACGCCGGACAGGAACACGCAGGTGGTGGACTTCGCTGGCATCTGGACAGTGGGCCGCTAGAATCGCAAAAATGATCGCCTGGCAAACAAAAAAAGCCACCTCCGAAGAAGTGGCTCTTTAAATGAATGAAGCGGGCGAATGAGGTTCAGTTGCCGACAGTCAGGTTGACGATGCTGAGGGGCTCGGCGGCGCTGTCACCTATGGGTCGCACCTCATAGGTAATGGCCCCCTGGCCGGGTTTGCTGGTGTAACTCCAGCCGCAGGCACCGTCGAGCGGCAGCTCCTTGGTGCCGATGGTGCGCTCGCCGCGTTTGACGGTCACGGTGTAGCCTTTCGCGCCGCCCGCGCCGCCTTCCCCGCCGAAGCGGAAAGGCTCGCTGACAGTCTGGCCGTCCGTGATGCTGAGGGTGTAGTCCCTGGTGCAGGCGCTGGCATCCCCGGTGGCCGCTTCGACGGTGGTCGCCACATTCCCGAGTTCCGTGCCGTCGGGGCCTTTCACGCTGTAGGTATGGGCGCCGGCCGCGGGGGAGGCCACGCGGTACGTCCAGTTGCCGTCGTCACCGATGCTGACCTTGCCCAGGCTGGTGCCGTCCTCGAACACCTCCACCTCGTCACCGGCCGTCCCGGTGCCCTTCAGGTCGAAGCCTCCGGCCGCCAGCGTGGCGTCCGCCGCCGGTTCGCTGATGGCAAAGGTGCCGCTTCCCGCTGCGGTGCTGCCGGTGTCGGTCGTGCCAGTCTCGGTGCTGTCTGTGCCCGTGGTGTCCGTGCTGCCAGTCTCGGTGCCTCCAGTGGCGTCCGTTCCGGTGGCGCCCTCAGTGACGTTCACCTTGAATTCGCTGCGGACGCCTTCCCCGCCAATCACGCTGTAGGTGTGTTCACCCGCGGTCGGCGCGGGAAGCTCGGCGCTCCAGCGGCCATCGGCGTCCACGGTCGCCTGCACGACCTCCTGACCTTCGTCCTCGATGCGCAGGGTGGTGTTGGCCGGGCCGGTGCCGCTCATGGTGAACGGTTCTGCTGGCAGGGTCGCGTCGCTGCTGGGGTTGGTCACTAGGATGCTGGCGGCCTGATTGGAGGCCGAGCCCGTCGTGGTGGCGGGCGTGGTGGTGCGGTTCTGGTTGGTGAGCCAGCAGCCGCCCAGCAGCAGCAGCGGCAAGAGAATCCACCACCACGGGAAGCCGCCACGTTTCTCGGTGGTGGCAGCCGTGACCGTCGTGGCTTTAGTAGCCGTCGTGGCGGGGGGCGGCGTTACCGGACGCGGGGTAGGCGTGGCCGCTTCCACCACGCGCGGCGCGGGGGTGGGGGTTGCGGCCACCGTCGTCACTGCGGGCGTGGCTGCTACGGTCTGGCCTGTGGCCGGTGCTGCTGCGGCCTGCCCTGCCAGCAGCGCCCCCAGGCCACTCAGGCCGGCGGGCAGCAGGCTGCTCAGGTGCCCGCCCAGGCCGCCCAGCAGGCTGCTCAGGGCGCTGGCGTTCATGCCGGTGGTCTTTTTGCCCAGCAGCGACAGCAGCAGCGGGGCCAGCAGCGCCAGCAGGCGGCCGGCATTCTGGCCGCTGCCGCCCAGCGCGGTGCCCAGGCGACCCGTGATTTCATCCGCGTTGCCGAACAGGCTGCCCAGCAGGCCACGTCCCTGCGTTTCCACGCGCGACATCTCTGCTGCGTCCCCCAGCATTCCGGCGTTCAGGGTACCGTTGCCGTCCGTCAGGTTCCCGAACTGCCCCATCATTTTCAGCAGGTCGCCTGCCCCGGCATCGCTGCGCCCCTTGTTGACCAGCGCACTGAGCACCACCGGCCACGCGCCCTGCACCGCCCGGCCCGCCGCGCCGCCCGTGAACCCGGCCGCGCCGCCGATCTTGTCGGCGTTCGAGCCGCTGAACTGGCTTTTCAGCAGGTCGAGAATGGTGTTGACGGTGCCCGCACCGCCCGCGCCAGGCAGGTTCACGCTGCCTGAAATGGCTTCAGCTGCCGGAACCGCGCCGGCCAGGCCCGCCGCGCCCGCCACTGTGCCGGCAACGCCTTCAGTCCTCTCAGCCATTCTCGGGTTTCTCAGGCCGCCCAGGAGGCTGCCCAGGCTCGCGGCGCTCACGCCCTGGCGGCCCAGCAAGCTCAGCAGCAGCGGCAGAGCCATCTGCAACAGTTTCTGCACGCCGCCCGCAGTGCTGGCCACGCTGCCGCCCACCTGGCCGGTGACCGAGTTCACGATGCTCTCGGCCTGACCGCCCAGGAGGGCCGGGGCCAGGAGTTCACCTGCCCGTTGCAGGTTGTCCGCGCCGTCCGCCGTACCCAGCACCTCGGCGATGCTGCCAAATTGCGGCAGGCTGGCAATGGCCTCCATGATCTGGGCCTGCCCCTGCGGCTGCGCGGCGTGGTCGGCCAGGGCACTGACCTGCAGCGGCAGGCCCAGGCTCAGGGCCTGCTGGGCCTGGGCGCCGTCGAGGCCGACCGCCTGCCCGAGCCGCAGGGCGTTGTCACCATCGAAGTAGGACTGGATCAGGTCTGCCGTGTTCATGTTTCCTCCTGAAGCTGCGGGGGTCTGCTGGCGGCGCTCGCTTCTTCCAGCCGCGCGGCAGACGGAACTTGAGGGAGATATACCTTGTCAAGTGGGTGAAAGTGACGGCTTGGGTTTTGCTCAAGCGTGCCGGGCGACACGCTTGGCATCTCGTCAGGTTCACCGTACTGCGCCAGTCACGGCGGCATTTACATCGCACCATGAGCATTTCCTTATCTTCCCTGGACAACCTGGGCCAGGCAGCAGCGCCCGGCTTGCAGCTGCCGCAGCAGTCTGCTACTCTGCTCAGGCCCGCAACCGGGTGATCAGGGTTCTTAGCTCAGTTGGTAGAGCGGCGGTCTCCAAAACCGTAGGTCGAGGGTTCAAGTCCTTCAGGGCCCGCCAGACAGGAAAAATTCCCCACCACGCGTGGGGATTTCTTTTTGTGGGCATCCTGCCAGAGGGGCAGGCGGGCTACACTGCGCGGGTGACTCAAGTGCCTGAACCTCAAGTGCCTGAAGTGGGCCGTGACGACCTGGTCAAGTGGTTGAACGATTACCTGAAGGTGGGCCAGTGGCCCGACCCCAGCCTGAACGGCCTGCAAATCCAGGGAACGGACGTTATCCGCCGTGTCGCTGCCAGCGTGGACACCAGCTTGCAAACCCTCCAGGCCGCCGCCGATGCCGGAGCAGACATCCTGCTCGTTCATCACGGGCTGTTCTGGGGCAAGCCCCTGCCCGTGACCGGGCCGCACGGGCAGCGCATCCGCACTGCCCTGATGGCCGACCTGAACCTGTACGCCGCGCACATTCCCCTCGACGCCCACCCCGAAGTGGGAAACAACGCCATGATCGCCGGCGCGCTCAGCCTTCAGAACACCCAGCCCTTCGGCGACTGGATGGGCCATAAAATCGGCATGGCCGGGGAACTGCCGCGCGAACTCACCTTGCAGGACTTTGCCGACCGCGTGCAGAAACTCACCGGAGAAATCTGCCTGGTGCATGGGGGCGGCGGCCCGATCGTTCACCGCGTCGGCATCGTCTCCGGCGAGGGTTCCGGCAGTGTCGCGGAAGCCGCCGCGCTGGGCCTGGACACCCTGTTGACCGGTGAACCCGCCCACAAACATTTCCACGACGCCTTCGAGCACGGCATCAATGTCATCTACGCCGGCCACTACGAAACCGAAGTCTTCGGTGTCCGGGCGCTGGCTGCCAGAATCGAGGACACCTTCGGGTTGCCGTGGCAGTTCCTGAATTTCCCCACCGGGCTGTAATGCGGCTGTGGGCTGTAGAAAAACACGGTGGGGATGAGCTGTCCTGCGGGTCTTCGCTCCTGTGCCCCCTGGCCTTGCGGAGTGGCGGCTGATGGCTGGCCTGTTCATCACTTTCGAGGGGCCGGAGGGTGCCGGAAAAAGCACGCAACTGGCGCGGCTGGTCGAGGCGCTGCAAGGTGTGGGGATCGCGGCGGTGGTCACGCGGGAACCAGGCGGCACCCCCTTCGGCACGCGGGTGCGGGAGGTGCTGCTCGATCCCGGTCTGGACATGCACGCCCTGCCGGAGTTTCTGCTGTACTCGGCCAGCCGGGCGCAACTGGTGCAAGATGTGATCCGGCCCGCGCTGAGCAGGGGAGAGGTCGTGATCTGTGACCGTTACTTCGACTCGTCGCTGGCGTACCAGGGCGCCGGACGCGGGTTGCCGCTGCCGCTGCTGCGGGGCATCACGCAGGAGGTCACGGGCGGCCTGAAACCGGATTTGACGCTGCTGCTCGACCTCGACCCGGCGGTGGGCCTGGAGCGCGCCGCCGCGCGCGGGCAACCCGACCGGCTGGAACGCGCCGACCTGGCTTTTCACCAGCGTGTCCGCCAGGGGTTTCTTGAACTGGCCCGCCAGGAGCCGCAGCGCTTTGTCGTGCTGGACGCCGGCCAGGCGCCTGAACAGGTCGCCGGGGCGGTGTGGGAAGCCGCGCGGCCTCACCTGGCCGGGGCTGCACCCATGGGTGGGGCTGCACTAAAGCTGTAAGACCCGCCCAGGTACGGTAAAGGGTATGAGTGCCAGCATCCTCCAGGGTCTCCTCACTGTCCTCGTGAAGGAGGGAGCCAGCGACATTCACCTGCGCGCCGGTTCCCCCCCCGCCGGGCGCGTCGACGGGGTCATCAAACGGTTCAGCGACACGCGCCTGATGCCCGACCACGTGGCCGAATTCGTGCGCGAAATGATGCCCCGCAAGGAGATGTGGGAGGTCTTCCTACAAAAGCGCGAGGCCGACTTTGCCTACGGCCTGTCCGGCCTGGCGCGGTTTCGCGTGAACGCCTACTTTCAGCGCGGTACTGTCGGCCTCATCATGCGCGTCATCGAGGACAAACCTCTTCCCACCTTCGAGGAACTGGGCCTGCCCGTCGAAACCTTTATGCGTCTGGCCGAGCACGAACGCGGCCTGATCCTGGTGACCGGCCCCACCGGCTCCGGCAAAACCACCACCCTGGGCAGCCTGATCGACCACATCAACACCACCCAGCCCGTGAACATCGTGACCCTGGAAGACCCCATCGAAATCCTGCACAAGGACAAGCAGGCCATGATCAACCAGCGCGAACTGGGCATCGATACCCTGTCGTTCGCCAACGGCCTGCGGGCCGCCATGCGCCAGGACCCCGACATCATCCTGATCGGCGAGATGCGCGACAAGGAAACGGTGGAGGCGGCCCTCTCGGCGGCCCAGACGGGTCACCTGGTGCTGAGCACCCTGCACACCCAGGACGCCATTCGCACCGTCAACCGCATCATCGATTTCTTCGCCCCGCACGAACGCGAACAGATTCGCCAGGCGCTCTCGGAAAGTATGGTCGGCATCGTCAGCCAGCGCCTCTTGCCGCGCAACGGTGGTGGGCGCGTGCTGGGCATGGAAGTCATGCTGGCCACCCCCACCGTCCGCGAGTGCATCAAAGACCCGGATCGCCTGGACGAAATCAAGCAGGCCCTGATGGAAGGCGGCATGATCGGCATGCACACCTTCGACCAGTGCCTGGTGAACCTCGTGCAGACCGGCCAGATGACCCAGGACGACGCGGTTCTCTCCGCCACCAGCCCCCACGAACTGAAACTGATGCTGATGCGCCAGCAGTACGCCTGAGCGAGGAAAAGAGAAAACAAGAGGCGCCCCGGTTAACCTGGGGCGCCTCTTGTTTTCCGTTACGGACGAGAGCCGTTCGCTCAGTCGGTCGCCACGGCCTGCTGCTCGGCCAGGGGCGCGGCCGGCGCGATAGGTTTCTTCAGGAGGCCCAGCATCAGGGTGCTGACCAGCGTTCCCGCCAGGATGGACACCGTGTACATGGGCAGGTGATCGACCGCGCCCGGAATGGCCAGCACGAAAATGCCGCCGTGGGGGGCGTGCAACTGGCAACGGAAGGCCATGCTCATGGCCCCGGCCACGGCGCTGCCGACCATCAGCGACGGAATGACGCGCAGCGGGTCACGCGCCGCGAAGGGAATAGCGCCTTCCGTGATGAAGGCGATGCCCAGCACGCCCGCCGCTTTGCCCGCCTCGATCTCTTCTTTCGTGAAGCGGTTCCTGAAAAAGCGCGTCGCCAGAAACAGCGCCAGTGGGGGTGTCATGCCGGCGGCCATGGCGGCAGCAATCGGCAGGTAGTTCTTTTCGGTCAGCAGGCCCGTACTGAAGGTGTACGCCGCCTTGTTGATGGGGCCGCCCATGTCGAAGGCGATCATCCCGCCGAGGATTGCGCCCAGGATGCTCGCCGAGGTTCCCTGCAATCCCTGGAGCCAGGTGGTCGCCGCGGTCAGCGCCGCCGCGACGGGTTTACCCACCACGTAGAACATCAGCAGGCCTGTCAGCAGCGTTCCCAGCAGCGGCAGCAGCAAGGTGGGCTTCAGGCCCTCCAGCGTGCGCGGCAGGCGAATCCCCTGATTGAGCCAGCGCGTGAGGTAGCCCGCTATAAAGCCCGCGATCATCCCGCCCAGGAAGCCGCTGCCGCCCTGCATCGCCATCAACCCGCCCACCATGCCCGGCGCCAGACCGGGACGATCCGCGATGGAAAAAGCGATGTACCCGGCCAGCACCGGAATGAACAACTGGAAAGCGCCGTTTCCCCCAATGTTCTTGATCGTGTCGCCGAACGAGCCGGGCGCGGGGTTGATCCCCCCGAACGCAAACCCCAGCGCAATCAGCAGGCCGCCCGCCACCACGAAGGGCAGCATGTGCGACACGCCTGTCATCAGGTGCTTATAGAAACTGGGCACCCCGGCATTTTCGGCCGCTTTGGCCGCCGCCGCTGCGGCCACGTAATCTCCAGAGGCCGCGACTGCGCCGCTCCCACCCAGGCTGCCTCCACCCTGCACGGCGGCCTGCTGCTCCGCTGTGCGAATGACCGCCGCGCCGTCCTTGATCGCGGGTTTCGTGCCGGTGCTGTAAAGGCGCTTGCCGGCAAAACGGCTCAGATCCACGTTGGTATCCGCCGCGATGACCACCAGATCGGCCCGGCGAACATCGTCCGGCGTGAGCGGATTCCCCGCTCCTACGCTGCCCTGGGTCTCGATTTTCACGTCGTACCCCAGGGCCTTCGCGCCGCCTTCCAGGCCCTCGGCGGCCATAAAAGTGTGGGCAATTCCCGTCGGGCAGGAGGTAATGCCGATGATGTACTTCTTCCCGCCTGCCACGGGCGCAGCCGCTGCGCTCGCCGCGCTGCCGCCCACCTGGGCCACCAGGCCCGCCGCGTTCCGGATCGCCTCCTGGGAACTGGCCTGAATCAGCTTCTTGCCGGCAAAACGCGACTCGTCCACGCGCACGTCCGTGGCCAGAATGACCGCGTCCGCCGCCGCAATCTCCGCCGGGGTCAGGGCGTCCGTCGTTCCTACGCTTCCCTGCGTCTCCACGCGAATCTCATGCCCCGCCGAAAGCGCCGCGCGCCTGAGCGCTTCGGCCGCCATGAACGTATGGGCAATCCCAGTCGGACACGCCGTAACAGCAACCAATTTAGCCATGAAATGTCTCCTTCGGAGGTCTGAGCGCCTGACAGTTGAAATGTCAGGCGGCAAAAGAACAGGGGTTCGGGCGGTCAGACCTTGAGAGGGTCTGCGGGTCTGATGGCGCTCACGTCCACTCGTGCGGCGATGTCGTCCAGTTCCGCTCTGGGCGGCAAATGTGCGCCCAGCCGGGTGATGTTGCCGACACTGAAGCTGGTGGCACGGCGGGCGGCGGCGGCCAGGGGCAGCCTCTCCAGATGCGCGGCGACGAGGCCCGCGACCATCGCGTCCCCTGCGCCGACGGTGGAGACGACCTGCACGCGGGGCGGCCTGGCCTTCACGATGTCGCCCGGCGTGACCAGCAGCGCGCCTTCTTCCCCCTGCGAGATGGCGACGAGTTCCACACCGCGTTTCAGGAGGGCCTGGGCAGCGTCCAGCAGATCGGTTTCGCTGTTCAACTCTTTTCCCAGGGCGGCGGAGAGTTCGTGATTGTTGGGCTTGACCAGGTTCGGCAGCGTGTCGGCCTCTAAAGCGGCGTTCAGGGCAGGGCCGCTGGTGTCCAGCGCAACGAATTTCCCCGCCTGACGGAGCTGGCCCACGAGATTCGCGTAGTAGTCGCTCCCGACGCCAGGGGGAAGGCTGCCGGCCAGGACGAAGACGTCATGGGTGGCGCTCAACTCGGCCAGTTTCGCTTCCAGCGTCTGCAAGAATTCCGGCGTGGCTGTCAGGCCGGGCAGGTTGATGTCCGTGGTCTGCTGCCTGGCGTGATCCACGATTTTCACGCCCACGCGGGTGGAACCGGGCACGCGAATGAAGGCGTCCTCGATGTGCTTGGCGCGGAACAGCGTGTCGAAGGCACTGGCGTTCTCGCGGCCCAGCAGGCCCGTGGCGGTCACGTTCACGCCCCAGTCGGCCAGGAAGGAAGCGACATTCACGCCCTTGCCGCCCGCGTTCAGGTGCATGTCCTGCCCGCTGTTCACGGTGTTCTGTTGCCAGCCGTCGGCACGCACAGTCATGTCCAGCGCCGGATTCAGTGTCAGGGTAACGACCCGTGTATGACCCATAGCATCACCCCTTCACAAGTGAGCGGACGGAGGCGGCGTCGGGCTGTTGCAGGGCTCGCGCGGCCAGGTCTTGCAGTTCGGTACTGCTGCGCCCGCGCAGGGCGGCCTTCACGCCGGGAATCTGGGGAGTGCTGACGGACAGTTCCTTGACGCCCAGCCCGGCCAGCACCAGGGCGCCCACTTCGTCCCCGGCGGCGCCGCCGCACACGCCCACCCATTTGCCGTGCCGTGTGGCGGCGCCCACCGTCAACCGGATCAGTTGCAGCACGGCTGGGTGCATGGCGTCTGTCTGGCGGGCCAGTTGCGGGTGCATCCTGTCCATCGCCAGGGTGTACTGCGTCAGGTCATTTGTGCCGACGCTGAAGAACTCCACTTCCGGCGCCAGTTGGTCGGCGATCAGGGCCGCGGAAGGCACCTCGATCATCACGCCCAGCGGGATGCTCGGTGCTCCCAGTTCCTTCCGCACGTCGTCGAGGATGGCGCGGGCGCGGCGGAAATCCTCCAGGGTGGAAATCATGGGGAACATCACATGGACGTTCGGGTGGTCCTTCGCCACGCGGGCAATGGCGCGAAGTTGCGGCAGGAACAGGTCCGGCCGCTCGAAGCACAACCGGACGCCGCGAATCCCCAGAAAGGAGTTGTCCTCGCGCGCCAGCCCCAGGTACGGCACTTCCTTGTCCCCGCCGATGTCCAGCGTGCGGATAATCAGGGGTTTATCGCCCAGCGCGGCGGCCATGGCGCGGTATTCCTGTTCCTGATCGTCCTCGCTGGGAATGCTGTCGCGTTCCAGAAACAGAAATTCGGTGCGCATCAGGCCCACGCCTTCCGCGCCGGCTTCCAGCGCCCCGGCGGCGTCACCCGCGCGGTTGATGTTCGCCGCCACTTCCACCCGCACGCCGTCGCGGGTGGCCCCCGGCTGGTGGCGGGCGGCGCGGGCAGTTTCGCGTTCATGTTCCAGCACGGCCATGCGGTCACGGGCGGCTTGCACGTCGGCTGCGCTGGGGTTCAGGTACAGGAAGCCCGCCGAACCGTCCAGAATCGCGGGGGTGCCGTCGGGAACGTCCAGCACGCCGTCCCCGCTGGCGACCATGGCGGGCAGGCCCAGCCCGCGCGCAATGATCGCGGTATGGCTGGTGGGGCCGCCCTGCGCGGTGGCGAAGCCCAGCACGGTGTCCGGTCCCAGGCGGGCGGTGTCGCTGGGGGTCAGGTCGGGTGCAAGCAGAATCACCGGGCCGTTCGTTTGAGCACTGTTTTCCTGAACACTGGCCTCGTGAATGCCCAGCAGGTGACGCAGCACGCGGCGTTGCACATCGCTCAGGTCGATGGCGCGGGCCGCCAGCGTCGGGTCGTCCAGTTTTTGCAAACTGGCAATGCGTTCATTCGTCGCCTGCTGGTAGGCCCACGCGGCCCCGTGACCGTCCAGAATGCGCGCAACGGCTTCCTGTACGGTGCCTTCGTCGGCCAGCAGTTCCTTGTGAGCCCCGAAAATAGCGGCTTTCTCGGCGCCGAACTTCGCCTCCACGTCCGCGATCATGTTGTCCAGGTCGGCGTCGGCAGCTTGCAGGGCGGCGTCGAGTTGCGCGGCGGCCTCGGCGGGGTCAGTGGGGGTGTCCACCACGTTCAGGGCTTTTGGCGCGTGCTGGCGCGTCACGCCGACCACCAGACCGTCGGCGGCCCCCACGCCCTCCAGCGTCGTGCCGGGATTCGCGGGTTGCCAGTCGCGCTGACGTTTCGCGGCCCCGGCCCCGGCCGGGGTCACGCTCAGGTCGTCGCCCAGGCCGGCATGGATGGCGTCTACCACGGCCTTCAGCGTGGCCTCGCTGTCGCTGCTAACGGTAATGGTACTGCCTCTGTTCAGTCCCAGGCCCAGCAGCTCCATGAGTTTCGTCGCGTCGGCCGAGCGCCCACCAGACAGCGCGGCGTCGCGGCTCAGGCGGACTTTTGCGCCGGATTTCTTGACCAGGCCTGCCAGCATCGTGGCGGGGCGGGCATGCATGCCCAGCGGGTTGGGCAAGGTCACCTGAGTGGAGTAAGGCAGGGCAGACGCCACGGCGGCCACACTGGCAGGCCGTTCCCCGGTCAGCGCCTCGACGATATCCGCCGGGTTCGGCGTGACCCACAGCCTTTTCACACCTTCCTCGTCGCCCAGCACGCGGGTCAGGCGGCGCAGGATGTCCAGGTGCTCGTCACTCGCGGCGGCAATGCCCACCACCAGGTGGACGCGCTCGCCATCCGCGCCCCACTGAATGCCCTGTGGGAGTTGCAGTACGGCAATGCCCGTTTTGCGGATCAGGTGGCGGGAGTCGGGGGTGCCGTGCGGAATGGCAATGCCGTTGCCCAGGTAGGTGTTCGCCTGTGTTTCGCGCACCCGCATGCCCTCCAGGTAAGTGGGGTCGATGTGGCCGCCCGTAGCCAGCAGCGCGGCCACCTGCGCGATGGCGTCGTCCTTGCTGCGGGCGCTTGCGCCGACCCTGACGAGTTGTTGCGGAAGTTCAATCATCCTGCCCCTCCTGCGGTGTGCTGGTTCTGACAAAGTGTGATCAATTTTGAGCAATTAAGATCATAAATCATCAGGAAGTCAAGTGCAAGCGATGCGGGACGTTGCAGGCTGGGCATGGCTTTACCTTTGCTGGCGGGCATATACAGTCTGAGAAGCCGTCGAGTGCCCATCAAGAACCCTGAGCAATTTTGCGCGAAGTTGAGTTAAACTCCCTGGACATGACTGCTCCGCTTGCTGAGGAACGCCTGACCCGCATCCTTGACCTTTTGAATCAGCACGGCACGCTGCGCACCACCGCCCTCACGGAACTGGTGGGCGTGAGTGGGGCGACCATGCGGCGCGACCTCGACACGCTTGCTCAGCGCGGACTGATTCGCAAGCTGCACGGCGGCGCGGCGCTGTCGCCAGGTCAACAGGCCAACCAGGATCAGCAGTACCGCGACCGGCAGAACATCAACCAGGCGGGCAAAGAAGGACTGGCGCAGGCGGCGTTGACCCTCGTTCAGCCGGGGCAGACCGTTTATCTGGATGCGGGAACCACCGCCCTGGCAGTGGCGCGGGCTTTGAAGGCCCAGCGTCCCTTGACGCGGACGCTGCGAGTCGTGACCCACGGTATCGATGTGGCCTATGAACTGAACGGCGAATGCCCGCTCTACGTGGTGGGCGGCGAGGTGTACGGCAGCACGTACAGCCTGACCGGGCCGGACGCCCTGCAAACGGTGGCCCGGTACAACTACGACCTCTTTTTCGTGGGGTGTACCAGCATCGATCCGGCCGGCGGCGTCACCAACAGCAACGGGGTGGAGGCGCAGCAGAAGGCGGCCATCATGCGGCGGGCCCGCCAGAGCGTGCTCATCGCCGACGCCAGCAAGTGGGGCCACGCCGGGTTCGCCACCTTCGCGCCGTTGAATGAGCTGCACGCCTGGGTGACCGATGAAGCGCCCGACGCGGCCCGCACAGCCTTCGAAGCGCAGGGAGTCACGGTGATCGAGTCTGCGGGACAGAAATTGCGTACTCCTGACACTAAAAGGGTAAGGTAAATGGACGAAGCAGGGTCAACCTTCACTGCTTAGAGCATTCGACAAAAGAACGGAGTGCTTTTTGTTCGAGCGGTGCGAGTGAATTTAGATGAGCAGGATAGAGAATGGAGTTATGCGGAGTGATGTTCTACGCAGAACGGAATTCGGAGAACTGCTTAACGCTTAAAGAGGCCATATGCTGAATATTCTTGTCGAGAACCCTACCCTGACGGTCTTCGTGGTTCTGCTGCTCGGATTCCTGATTGGCAGCGTCCGCATTTTCGGGTTCAGTCTGGGGGCCGCCGGCGTGCTGTTTGCCGGCCTGCTTATCAGCGCCCTGAACGCGGACATCAAACTCGACCCCATCGTGTACGAACTGTGGCTTGCCCTGTTCGTGTACACCATTGCTCTGGCCAGCGGCCACCACTTCGTGCAGTCCCTGAACCGCGAGGGTCTGCGCCGCAACGCCCTGGTGCTCGGCATGCTGGTGGCTGCCGCCGTATTGACGCTGGGAATGGGCCGCCTGCTGGGCCTCGCGCCGGGTCAGACGGCCGGGCTGTACGCCGGTTCCCTCACGAACACGCCCGCCCTGGCCGGGGTCATCCAGGCCATCGGCTCCCGCGAGGGGGTCGGCGATCCGGTCGTCACCTACTCCATCGCCTACCCCATGGGCGTCATCGGCGTGATGCTCGCCATTTTCTTCCTGGAGAAAGCCTTCAGGGTGAATTACGGCCAGGAAGCCCGCGACCTGCACCTGGCTAGCGAAGAACTGGTCAGCCAGTCCATCCTGGTTCGCGAAAACCAGTCCGGCAGCCTGCTCGACCTGGTGAAGAAAAACCGCTGGCCCATCCTGTTCGGCCGCATCTCGCACGAGGGGAAAATGGAACTCGCGGAACCAGGCGACGTGCTCCAGGCCGGTGACATCATCTCCGTGATCGGCACACCCGCCGACGTGAGGCAGGTCACTGCGGCACTCGGTACGCCGCACGCCGAATCCCTGGCCGCTGACCGCAGCCAACTGGATTTCCGGCGCATCTTCGTGTCGAACCCACAGGTGGCAGGCCGGAGCCTAAAGGAACTGCACTTCCACAACCGTTTCGGCGCCACCCTCACGCGCGTGCGGCGCGGTGACCGGGACATCGTGCCGAACGGCGACACCATTCTGGAACTGGGTGACCGCGTGCGCGTCGTCACGCCCGTCGAGCGCGTTCAGGAGGTCACCCGCTTCTTCGGAGACTCCTACAAACACCTCTCGGAGATCAACCTGCTGACCTTCAGCCTGGGCCTCACGGTGGGGCTGCTGCTGGGGGCCTTCCCCATTCCGCTGCCGGGCGGCACCACTTTCCAGCTGGGCGTGGCCGGAGGTTCGCTGCTGGTCGGGCTGCTGCTGGGCGCCCTGGGCCGCACCGGACGGTTACTGTGGACCATTCCCTACAGCGCCAACCTGACCCTGCGGCAATTTGGCCTGGCCCTGTTCCTGGCGGGCGTGGGCCTGCGCAGCGGCAGCAAGTTCGCCGCGCAGATCGGCAGCCTCCAGGGCCTGCTGATGTTCCTGGGCGGCGTGATCCTCACCGGCCTGACCGCTGCCCTGACCCTGTGGATCGGGCACCGGCTGCTGAAAATCCCCTTCAGCATCGCCACGGGCGTCCTGTCCGGCCTGCAAACCCACCCCGCCGTCCTCGGGTACGCTGGCGAACGCACGGGCAACGAAGCGCCCGAAATAGGCTATGCCAGCGTGTACCCCGTCGCCATGATCGCCAAGATCATCCTCGCGCAGGTCATCCTGACCCTCGCCAGCCGGGGCATGTAGGCGGGTCGCAGTAAAAGCGGGAAGACATTGGGGCGGAGGACAGGACGGTTCTCTGCCCCGCTTTTTCCACGGTTCCCGTTTTATGTTCGCTGGCCCGCCGACCGCGTACTATCTGTGAATGACGTTTCCCACCGCCGACGAACGCATTCCCGTCCTGGTCATCGGGGGGTTCCTGGGGGCCGGGAAAACGACGCTGGTAAACCACCTGATTCGCAGCCTGCCGCATCGGCTGGGCATCATCGTGAACGAGTTCGGGCAGACGGGCGTGGACGGCACCCTGATCGAGCGCCTGACTGATTCTGATGGGTATGGGGATATTCAGGAACTCACGGCGGGGTGCCTGTGCTGCTCGGGCCGGGACGACCTGATTCGGGCCCTGGTCAGTATCGCCATGCGTGAGCAGAAACCCGACGCGGTGATCGTGGAACTCAGCGGCCTGGCCGACCCGACCCCGGTACTCACCACACTGTTAGACCGTTCTGTGCGGGCGGCCTTCAAGGTCACGTCGCTGGTGGCGGTGGTGGACGCCCGTCACATCCTGCAAACCCTGCGCGAACACCCCGAAGCGGCACGGCAACTGGCTTACGCCAACGTGGTGGTCATCAACAAAACCGACCTGGCCGACCCGGTGCTGCTGGCGCATGCAGAAGAGGTTCTGCGCGGCGTGAACCCCCTGGGCCGCGTCGTGCGTGTCGAGCAGGGGCAGGTGGACGCCGACAGCCTGCTGTCCCGTGACGACTTCGACCCGCGCCACTTCGAGTCGGGTGAGTCCGTGCAAGCCGAACCTGTGCAGCACACGCCCGGTCTCAAAACCTTCACCCTGCACGCCGACCGGCCCCTCGACCCTTACCTGTGGCAGCGCTTCATGACCGAGTACATCCTCGCGCGCCCCAGCGAGGTTCTGCGTGTGAAGGGCTTCCTCGACCTGCACGGTTATCCGCAGCGCATCCTGTTTCAGGCGGTGCGCGACCTGTTCACCGCCGACGCCTGGGATGGCGGGGACGGCACCTCCGAACTGGTGTTCATCGGCAAGGGGCTGGACAAAGCGGAGTACGAAAACGCGTTCCAGGCCTGCCTGATTCCTGATCCGGCAGACCTCATTCCAGACTGACCGCGCGTTTCGCCCCACATAGCGTTTATCCTGAACGCATGAGCCGCCCGCCCGTTCAGTTCGAGTTGCCCGAGAATGTCCACGAGCTCAGCCCAGAGGCCATCGCGGACTTCATGAACGGCCCGGAAGGAAAGGGTCTGCCCGGCACGCTCGGCGAACACCTGGGCATTCGCCTGACCAGCGTCACCAGGGACCGCGTGGTGGCCGTCATGCCTGTGGCCGGGAACCGGCAACCTGCCGGGCGTCTACACGGCGGCGCCAACCTGGCCCTGGCCGAGGAACTGGCGAGCCTGGGTTCTTTCATGAACATCAACTCGACCCGTCAGGGCGCCGTGGGCGTGGATGTCAGCGCCACCCACGTGCGCGGCGTCAGCGAAGGCTACGTGACCGGCGAAGCCAACATCGTTCACCGGGGCCGCAGCCTTCACGTCTGGAACATCGAAATCAGGGACGAGCAAGGCCGCGTGACCAGTGTCGCCCGCTGTACCTGCAACGTCATCAACCTCGGCGCCTGAAAAGAGTAAGGCGCAGGGGGCACTGCACCTCTTAAAGCGTCTCGCTTCCGGTCTGGCCCTGTACCCAGTGTTCCCCGTCTTCGTCGGCCTCGTGCTTCCAGACAGGGACATGAACTTTCAGATGCTCGATCAGAAAATCACACGCTTCCAGCGCTGCCCGGCGGTGGGGACTCGCCACGCCGATCAGAATACTGGCCTCACCGGGCAACACGCGCCCCAGGCGGTGCTCGATGAACACGCGCAACTCGCCGTACTCCGCTCTGGCGGCAGCGGCGGCCTCGTCCATGACCTTGCGGCCCATCGGAATGAAGCCCTCGTACTCGATCCAGTTCACGTGCTTGCCCTGGTTGGGGCTGCGTACCGTCCCGACGAAGTAGGCCTGAGCGCCGCATTCTGGACGCACCAGAAAAGCGTCGGCCCGCTCCAGACTCAGGGGCTGTGCCGTAACGTCCGTGTGCGTGGCTTCCTGCGTTCCTCCGGCCACGGGGGGCAGAAAAGCCACCTCGTCTCCGCCGGCCAGTTCCTGCTCGGGTGAAGCGTAGGCTTCATTCACCGCCACCATGCACCCCTTCAGCGAGACGCCGTGCCGGTCTTCTGCCAGCCTGGCCACTTCGCGCACAGTGGCCCCAGCAGGAACCTCCAGAAGCTCCTGATCCAGCCCCGTTTCCTGCTTCAGGCGGGCGAAAAACAGCAATCGAACCTGCATAGCCGGAGCGTACCACGCAGGCCCTCTTCACAGGGAGTTGACAGATCTCAAAGCAGGGCATATAGTTTCTGAGCCTCGAACGAGGCGAGACGCATGACAACCGAGAAGCGAGAGAGCAAGAAGAGCGAACCACACGGCGATTCAGCAACGTTGTTGCCGTGATGAAATCGAAAGAAGGTCAAGATACTAAGGATCCACGGTGGATGCCCTGGCACTGGAACCGACGAAGGACGCGATTACCTGCGAAAAGCCCTGACGAGCTGGAGATACGCATTG